>CANQXC010000108.1 GCA_947627785.1 uncultured Clostridia bacterium
GCACTTATAGCTCAGGTGGATAGAGCGCTCCCCTCCTAAGGGAGAGGCCACTGGTTCGAATCCAGTTAGGTGCACCAGTAACTATCTGTTTGAAATAATAGAATAAATATATACAAAAATCATTCTGAAAAAGAATGTTTTTTTTATTGTAAAACAACAAGGTTCCTGGGAACCCACCCACAATCTTTGATTGTGATGGTGGGTAGGGTTCTTATTATTATAAAAAATACTTGACTTTTACAAACAAACGTTTCATAATCATACCATAACAAATAAAAAATGGAGATGATATTATTGAAAAAAATAGATAAAAATAATAAATCATTTGAAGATATTAAACATATTGATGAAAATAATGTTGAATTTTGGTATGCTAGAGAACTTATGAAAGTTTTAAATTATAAAGATTGGAGATATTTTGACGCAGTAATTGAAAAAGCAAAAATAGCATGTCAAAACTCTGAAATAACTGATATTGACCATTTCGTTGTCAGCAACAAAATGGTAGAAATAGGTTCTGGAGCAAAAAGAGAACAAAAAGATTATAAATTAACAAGATATGCTTGCTATCTTATAGTTCAAAATGCAAATCCTAGATTAAAAATTGTGGCTCTAGCTCAAACATATTATGCAGTTCAAGCTAGAAAACAGGATATTAGAGAAAAAGAGTATATTATAATATAAAAAACTTTTTTAATAGCAATTGTAAAAATTACTAAATAGACTTGATAAATTATTACTTTTATGTTAAAGTAAAAACAGCAAATTTTTTGATATTTGTATCAATTATCCAAAAATCAATAAAGTTGTAGATAACTACGCTAACAGCCAAAAAGGAGCATTCATGGAAGAAAAATGGATGAAAGAGGCTTTAAAAGAAGCCAAAAAAGCCTATGAAAAACAAGAAATACCAGTAGGTGCAGTAATAGTAAAAGAAAATAAAATAATAGCAAGAGGGCATAACTTAAAAGAAACAAAAAAAACAGCATTAGCTCATGCAGAGATAATAGCAATACAAAAAGCAAATAAAAAGTTAGATAATTGGAGACTTTTAGACTGCGATATATATGTAACATTAGAGCCATGTTCAATGTGTCTAGGAGCGATAGCTTCATCAAGAATAAAAAATGTGTATATAGGAACATTAGACCCAAAAAGTAATGAGGACATTGAACAAAAAATATTAAAATACAAAGAACAATATGGAATTGATGCAAAAATAGGACTAATGCAAAAAGAATGCGAATATATTTTAAAAGATTTCTTTAAAAATTTAAGAAAAAACGGAGGATAAAATGCAAATATATGGAGAGAAAAAATTCAACAAGGCTTTGTACATAAGTGTATTATTAATAATAATTGCATTAATAGTAGTTTTTTTTATCATGTATAAATATACTGTTGAAGGAGAAGCAATACCACCATTTCAAATATCAAAAATGGTAGTTGTAAGTAGTGCAAAAACACAAGATATAGAAATTGTAGAAAATGGATATAGCACAAAAGTAGTACAAAATAATGATATAAAAATAGCAATTGAAAAGAATCCAGAATATAAGAAAGAAGCAATAATTAGAAAAATAACTATAAATAATATTCAAATAGATAAGAAAAATTCAATTGGAAATATAGAGATATATAGACCATCACAGGAAGAAAATAAGCTATATGAATATCAAGAACAGTATAAAATAAAAGATAAAATAGAGTATGAAGGAGCACAAGAGACTTATTCAAAAGGAGAAAAACTCCAAATAGCAAATCAAGGGGGAATAATAGATTTTTCAGTAATATTAAATGATTTAGGAACAACTAACTATACTGAAAATGAACTAAATGTAGATGGTACATTACTTAAGAACATGGGAATTTCAAATGAACAAATATCATTTGAAATGAAATTTGACCTAATAGTAGAATTAGAAAATGATATAAAATTAAAAACAAAAATAACATTAGATTTACCAACAGGAAATATATTAGAAGAAGGAATAGAAACATTAGAACAAACAGATATGAAAACAATCTTTAAGAGAATATAAATGCCTCAAATTTAGTTTCTGTTCTTGCTATGCTAGTTAATGCAATATAAATAGACTAGAATATTTTGTGCTATTTGGTAAGAAAAAATAAAAAAAACACTTGATTAAATAAGAATAACAGTATATAATAATAAATGAAAAGTTAACCTTTGTATGGAGAGTAATTCAATAAATAACTATGAACCTCGTCAGGTCTGGAAGGAAGCAGCGATAAATAGTGCCATTTATGTGGATTGCTTTCCATAGAGAGGTTAACTTATGTAGTATAGGAGGGAACCTATGGCATATACTGCTTTATATAGAAAATTTAGACCAATCAGTTTTGATGAAATGGTAGGACAAGAACATATAACAAAAACACTAAAAAATCAAATAGTTGCAAATAGAGTAGGACATGCATATTTATTTAGTGGTGGTAGAGGAACAGGAAAGACATCAGCAGCTAAAATTATGGCAAGAGCAGTAAACTGTTTAAATCCAAAAGAAGATGGAGAACCATGTAATGAATGTGCAAATTGTAAGGCTATATTAGAAGGATCATTAACAGATGTTGTAGAAATGGATGCTGCTTCAAATAACAGTGTAGAAGACATTAGGCTAATTAGAGATGAAGTTAATTTTTTACCAACAGTTGCAAAATATAGAGTATATATAATAGATGAGGTACATATGCTATCAACAGGGGCATTCAATGCACTTTTGAAAACATTAGAAGAACCACCAGAACATGTAAAATTTATATTAGCAACAACAGAGCCTCAAAAATTGCCAGCAACAATACTTTCAAGATGTCAAAGATTTGATTTTAAAAGAATTTCAGTAGAAGATATTGCAAAAAGATTAAAAATAATATGCAAAGAAAGTAACATAGAAATAACAGATGAAGCAATAAAAATGATAGCAATATTAGCAGAAGGTGCATTAAGAGATGGAATAAGCATATTAGAAAGATGTAGTCAAGAAGCAGATGGAGTTATAGATGAAGATAAAATAAGAGATTTAGTAGGAATGCCAAGACTTACATATATTAAAGAAATAGTAAAAAATATCATAGAAAAAGAGCTAGAAAAGGCAATAGAAACTACAAATGAGATTATAAAAGAAGGAAAAGATTTAGATAATTTTTTATGGGAAGTTATAAAATATATTAAAGATATGTTAATATATAAAACAACTCAAAAATTAGAGTTATATAGTGCAGAAGATATAGAATATATAAAAAATCTTGCAGAACAAATTTCAAAAGAAAGAATATTAAACTTAATATATGAATTATCAGAATTAAGTAGCGATATGAAAGCATCTACACAGAAAAATATAATATTCCAAACAGGTATAATAAAAGCATGTATGGAAATAGAGATTAGAAATGAAAATATAGATTATGGAGCACCTTTGCAAAAAGAGATTACAACAAAAACAAACTCAGCCCCTAAAATTCAGCAAAAGGTTGTAGAACAAAAACAACCAAAACCAGCCAAAACAGTTTCAAGTGTTCCTTCAGGAAAATATGTTCCATACTGGCAAAATGTATTAGAAAAAATAAAACAAAGTGGCAAAATGACTATGTATGCAAATCTTCTAGGAACTAAGGGAGTTTTATTAAATGATATGCAAATTGGAATAGAATTTCAAAATAAAGTAACTGACTTTGCTAAGAAAGTAATAGAAGAACATGAAAATAAACAATTAATTGAAAAAATAGTATCAATGGAGCAAGGTGCACCAATGCAAGTAAAAATAATAGATAAGGCACAAGAAAATGCTCAAAGTAATACAAAAAGTGAAGGAATAGAAGGCTTAGCAAATGAAATGGATTTACCATTTAATGTAATTGATGAATAAAAAAATATGAAAGGAATGATTTATTATGTCAAAAAGAGGAGGATTCCCAGGAATGGGTGGATTTGGAGGAATGAATATTAATCAACTAATGAAGGAAGCAAAAAAAATGCAAGCAGATATGGAAAAATCTCAAGAAGAATTACAAGTAAAAGAATTTGAATCAACCGCAGGAGGGGGAGCAATAACTGTAAAGGTTGCAGGCACAAAGCAAATAAAGGAAATAAAAATTAGCAAAGATGTAGTAGACCCAGATGATGTAGAAATGTTACAAGATTTAATAATGACATGTGTGAATGACGCTATAAAAAAGGTAGATGCAGCACAAGCAGCACAATTTGGAAAATATAACATACCAGGTTTAATGTAGGGGGAAAATATGTCATCATACTATTCACCAACAATAGAACGTCTAATAGAAAACTTTGAAAAATTGCCAAGCATAGGACACAAAACTGCAACAAGATTAGCATTTCATATGCTAAATTTAAATGAAGAAGGAATAAATGAATTTATAAATTCAATAGTTGAAGCAAAGAAAAATTTAAAATATTGTTCAAAATGCTTCAACATAACAGATACAGACCCATGTCCAATATGTAATAGCCCAAAAAGAGACCAGTCAACAATATGTGTTGTAGAAGATGTAAAAGATGTAGTGGCAATGGAAAAAACACATGAATTCAAAGGAGTATATCATGTATTACATGGTTCAATTTCTCCAATGAATGGAATAGGTCCAGAAGATATAAAAATAAAAGAACTATTGGAACGTATAAAAAATGTAGATGTAAAAGAAATAATAATTGCCACAAATCCTAGAGTAGAAGGAGAGGCAACAGCAATATATCTATCTAAACTAATAAAACCAATTGGAATAAAAGTAACTAGAATAGCTCATGGAATACCGGTTGGTGGAGATTTAGAATATACAGATGAAGTAACACTAAGTAAAGCACTAGAAGGAAGACGAGAACTATAAAAATAATTTAAAAATAGTGTTATTTTATTTAAATAAAAATTAAAGTGATAATATAGCAAGATTATCGCCAAGAGCAGAAAAGAAGGCAGAGAGTTTGCTAAGTTCGTTGCTATCATATTCTTCTGCTATTGCAATAGATAGACTACTAGCAAGTAGTACAAGCTCTGCATTAGAAAAATTAGAAACGCACAAAAAACTCACCTCTAATAAATATATGAGATGAGTTTTTTCTTATGCAATAAAACTAATTTTCAGGTAGATATTTTTCAAAAGTTTCTATATCATCATTAATTTATAGTTATAAAAGTTCTGATTTTTTATCCTAATAAAATTTTACAAATATCTTTAGTAGAATTCTTTTTAGCAATCAATCTAGCTTTAATCTTCATATTTTGTAACTTATAAGGAGAATTAAATAAATCGTATAAAATTTCCTCTATGTTATCTGTTTTTCTAATCCAAATACCAGCACCACTATTTTCAACATATTGAGCATTTTCTTCTTCTTGCCCAGGAAGAGGGTCAATAATAATTAAAGGAAGTCCAGAAGCCAAGCTCTCTGTTGTAGTAAGGCCACCTGGCTTAGTAATAACTAAATCAGAAACGCTCATAAGTTCAGGTACTTTATCAGTAAAAGATAATATCTTAACAGAATCTTCAGAATTTGTTTCAGTAACTAATTCATCAAAACGTTCCTTCATCTTTTCATTTTTACCAGCGATAGCGATAATTTGTAGATAAGGAAAATTAGCAATAATTGATTTTAGCATATTAAAAGTTTTATCTTTACCAAATCCATAAGCTCCTCCAGCAAAGAAAAGAATAGTTTTTTTATTTATTGATAAATCATATTCATTTAAAATTTTAGCTTTATCATAATTAAGTAGGAATTTATTAGAAAGGGGAATACCAGTAGCAAAAATTTTTTTAGATTCAACACCTCTTTCAATTAAATCATTTTTCATACCTTCATGAGCAACAAAATAAAAATCAACAAACTCATGAGCAACAAGCCATTGACTATGTGGTGCATAATCAGTCATAACAGTAGCAAGTGGGCAAGTAATTTTTCCTTTTTGTTTTAAAATTGCACACATTTGGCTACTAAAAGGATGAGTTGAAATTATCAAATCAGGTTTAAAATCTTGTAATAATTTATTAAGTTTAATTGCCATAATTCTATTTATAGAATTACTTATTTTAGATAAACTGCCACTTTCAGAGCCATAATAAATCTGCTTCCACATCCAACGGGCATTTGTAGAAAAATCATTATAAGCTTTAGTAGTAACTTTATTTAAAATTTTATTAATATATTCTATACAATCAACTAAAACAATTTCTGAAACATTATAATTATTTTGAATATAATCTCTAATATTTCTAGCAGCAGATAAATGACCTCCACCGTAAGAACCATAAAAAATTAAAATTTTATTCATAAATATCCCTTCTATTTAAAAATATTATATCATAATTTTTTCAAAAAAAGTATATTTTAAGGAAATTAATGCAAAATAGATAGTAATAGTTATTTCAGTACAATTAATAACAAATGTAAAGGAGAAATATGAAGAGAATAATTTATTTAACAATAACATTTTTTGTTTTAATAATGATTGCAATTATAGCAAATCAAAATAAAACAAATATATCTTATGCACAAAGTGCAAGTAGTACATCAGATATACAGCTTCTTGCAAGAGCAATAAATGGAGAAGCAAGAGGAGAGAGTTATGAAGGACAAGTTGCAGTTGGTGCAGTAATACTAAATCGTGTAAAACATCCAGACTTTCCAAATACAATTGCAGGCGTAATATATCAATCAGGAGCATTTACAGCTGTATCAGATGGACAAATAAATAATCCAATAGATGAAAATTCAACAGTATATAAGGCAGCAAGAGATGCTATGAATGGTTGGGATCCTACAAATGGATGTGTATATTATTTTAATCCAAATACAGCAACTAACAAATGGATATGGTCTAAAACAATTGTAAAAACAATAGGCAAACACCATTTTTGTAAATAAACCGTAATGGGAAGAAAAATTATATGTAAAATTCTAATATAAAATATTTAAATATGATATTTAGGGTATATTTATAAATTTAAGAAAGGATGATTCTTATAATGAAGAATAACATTTTAAAGACAATGAAAAAAAACTACATGTATGGAGTGGCAATAGTGCTTATAATAGCAATAATTGTAATGGCAATACTTTGGTATAGGCAGAAAAATGAATATGTAATAGCAACAGAAAATGGATATAATTTAGCGTTCTATGAATTAGTAGATTATATACAAGATGTAGAAAATTATCTAGCTAAATCTACGATATCAAGTTCATCAGAGCAAAGTGCAGAAAGCTTAATACATGTATGGAGACAAGCAAATTTAGCACAAGTATATTTAGCACAATTACCAATATCAACAAATGAATTAGCTAATACTGCTAAATTTTTAAATCAGGTTAGTGATTATAGCCATACTTTAGCAAGAAAATCAATTGGTGGAGAAGATTTAGCTCAAGAAGAGTTGGATAATTTAGAGCAATTACATGATTATTCACTTAATTTAAAAACAACATTAGAGCAACTTTCAGAAGATATGTCTAATGGAAAAATAAGTTGGAGAGAATTAACGAAAGATGTAGATACTACATTTGCTCAACAAGTAGATAATTTATCTGCA
The DNA here is from genome assembly GCA_947627785.1 of uncultured Clostridia bacterium. GTDB lineage: Bacteria > Bacillota > Clostridia > TANB77 > CAG-508 > UMGS1781. The sequence goes on from CANQXC010000108.1 coordinate 7,567, forward strand.
ACAAGCTTTAGCAATATAGATGAAAACTTTGGTGAATATGAAGGCTTAATATATGATGGAGCATATTCAGAACACATAGAAAGTGCAGAGAAGAAAGGCTTAGTAGGAAATGATGTAACAGAAGAAGAAGCGAAACAAAAAGCAATAAGTTTTATAGGACAAGATAAGGTTCAAGAAGTAAAATCAAATGGGTTAATAGAAAATGGAGATATACAAGTTTATGATTTTGTAATAACAGCAAAAGAGGGAGACAAAAATAATCCATTAACAATATCAATATCTAAAAAAGGTGGACACATAGTAGTAGCAAACTATAATAGAGATGTAAAAGAAGAAAAAATATCAAGAGAAGAAGCAAATGAAATAGGAAAAAATTTCTTAAATAACCTTGGAATACCAAACATGGAACCAACTTACTTTTTAAAACAAGGTGGAGTAATGACAATAAACTATGCATATACACAAGATAATGTAACAATTTATTCTGATTTAATAAAGTTAAAAGTTGCATTAGATAATGGAGAAATACTTGGAATGGAAACTAGTGGATATTTGAATAACCATACGGAAAGAACAATTGGAAAGCCTTCCATTACAATAGAACAAGCAAAAGCAACATTAAATGACAATTTAAATATAACAAGTGAAGGTTTAGCAATAATTCCAACAGAATGGAAAACAGAGATTTTTTGCTATGAATTTAAAGGCAAAATCAATGAAACAGATTTTTTAGTGTATGTTAATGCAAACACAGGAAAAGAAGAAAACATTTTAGTTATTATAGAAACACCAGATGGAATTTTAACACAGTAAATTTATAAAAATCTAAAATTAAGAATTTAAAATGTAGAATTTAAAATTTAGGATCTGAGATTAATGATTTAAAGATTAAAAATTTTGCAAGCGAAGTGGTTCTAATGTAGGGAGTTAGAAATTCTAAACAGATTTTTTGGAAATAGTTCAAATTTACTTTGAAAGGGTGCCAAAAAAGATGTATAGAATTTCTACGAACCGGAATTAGACAAACAAGCTAAAAAATTTTTAATCTTTAAATCTAATATTTATAAAAAAATTTCAAAAATTTAACTCGTGTAAAACGAAAAAAAATACACATACTAGATTTAAGAAAAATGAATTAAATAAAATCCATTTTTCTTAAAGGAGGATTTTAAGATGTCTGGTAACAAAAACTTAATGTCTGAAAATCTAAAAGCAGAAATAGCAAAAGAATTAGGAGTATACGATATAGTAAAACGTGATGGAAGTTGGGCAAATGTATCTTCAAAACAATGCGGTTCTATGATTGCGAAGGCAATAGAAATCGCAAACAGAAGTGTATAACTAAATAGTATGTTAAGCGGAAGTTAGGAACCCTTACGGGTTCCTAATTTTCATTGTCTAAAATAAAAAAATAAAGCTTGATTATTTATAACTTTTGTTATATAATTATGCAGAAAATCGGAGGGATTATATGTTTCTAAAAAATGTTACAATTAATTTAAAAAAATATTCATTTTTATTACAACAACTAGTAAGTAGAGATTTTAAAGTAAAATATAAAAGATCAGTATTAGGAATTGTATGGAGTTTATTATATCCAATTTTAACAATGGTGGTTATGGCAATAGTATTTTCAAATGTATTTAAATTTAGTACACCAGGAGTAAATTATTTAGCATATTTACTTTCAGGGTTAGTAATGTTTAACTACTTTAATGAAGCATCAAACTTAGCAATGAGTTCAGTTGTGGGAAGCTTTTCACTATTAAATAAAATATACATACCAAAATATATTTTCCCATTATCAAAATGTTTATTTGTAGGAATAAACTTTTTATTAACATTAGTTCCATTATACATAGTGCTATTTGCTACTGGTACAGGAGTGAATATATATCACTTATTACTACCATATGCATTTATATGTTTATTTATGTTTACATTAGGTATGGGCTTTATACTTTCAGCAGTATCAGTATTTTTACGAGATATGTTTTATATATATGGAATTGTAGTAATGATGTGGACATATTTAACTCCAATTATGTATGATATAAAAATGATTAACGAAAGTTTACAACCTTGGTTAAAACTAAATCCAATGTATCATTATATAAACTTTGCAAGAGAAATAATACTATATGGAAGAATTCCACAACCATTTACCTGGGTTACATGTATAATTTCAGCAGTATTCGTTTTAATAGTTGGAGTAGTTGTATTTAAGAAAACACAGGATAAATTCATTTATTATGTATAGTAATAGGAGGAAATATGATAAAAGTAAATAATGTATCAATGAAATTTAACCTTGGGATAGAAAAAAATTTTTCATTAAAACAATTTTTCATAAACTTGTTTAAAAGCAAGAAAAATAAACCAAAAAAAGAAGAGTTTTGGGCACTTAAAGATGTAAGTTTTGAAGTAAAAAAAGGAGAAGTAATAGGATTTATTGGAAGTAATGGAGCTGGAAAATCAACAATGCTAAAAGTAATAGCAGGTGTAATGAAACCTACAAAAGGAAGTGTGGAGGTTTATGGCAATATTTGCCCTATGATAGAATTGGGAGCAGGCTTTGATCCAGACCTTACTGCAAGAGAAAACATATATTTAAATGGAGCTGTTCTAGGATATAGTAAAGAATTCTTAGAAAGTAAATTTGAAGAAATAGTAGAATTTTCTGAATTAAGAGAATTTTTGGATGTACCGGTAAGAAATTTTTCATCTGGTATGACAGCAAGACTTGCATTTTCTATAGCAACAGTTGTAGATCCAGAAATATTAATAGTAGATGAAATTTTATCAGTAGGAGATATAGCATTTCAACAAAAAAGTGAAGAAAAAATGAAAAGTTTAATAGGAGGAGGAACTACGGTACTTTTTGTATCACATTCACTTGAACAAATAAAAAAAATATGCAACAAAGTTATATGGTTAGAACATGGGCACATAAAAAAAATAGGTCCTTCAAAAGAAATGTGTAAAGAATATTATGAAGAACAAGTTAAATAGGAGGACTAAATGAATCAAAAAATAGAAAAGGTGAAAGAATACTATAAATCTAATGGACTAAAAGAAACTATTAAAAAGGTATATAGATATACTTCATTTAAATTAAAGATAAAGAATCCGAGCAAATCAAATGTAGTATATAAATTATCTAAAAGAGAAAAAGAATTAATTAATTTAAAAACTCACAATAGAATATTTATGTTCACCAACATTCCATATTTTGATGTGGGTGGAGGACAGAGAGCAGCACAACTTGCAAAAACTTTCAATAGTATGGGATATGAAGTACAATATTTCTATGCATTTGAATCAAGTGAAACAGCCAAACATACTATGTTACTTCCAGTTACAGTACATAAAAAAATAAGTAAAATAAAAAGAGAAGAATTTGAAAAAGATATAAAAAAAGAAGATATTTTCATATTTGAAGCACCAATGGATACTTTTATTCCATATTTAGAAATGGCAGAAAAAAATAAATGCAGAATAATATATGAAAATATAGATAATTGGGAAACTTCACTTGGAAAAATGTTTTTTTCAGAAGAAGCACTAAAACAATTTCTAAAAAAATCCACTTTATTAATAGGCACAGCAAAATTATTAGAAGAACAACTAAAAAATTACTTAAAAAAATATAACATAAAAAATAAAAAAACAATATATTTACCAAATGCAGTAGATTCAGATTTATTTGACCCACGAAAAAAATATGACAAGCCAGAAGATTTAATATTAGGCAAAAAAACATTAATATATTATGGCTCATTATGGGGAAGCTGGTTCGACTGGGATTTATTAAAAAAAGTAGCAAAAGAATGTCAGCAAGTAGAAATAAATCTAATAGGAGATTATGCAGGTATAATGGATATAGTAAAGAAAATGCCAAAAAATGTGCATTTCTTAGGATTAAAGAAACAAACAGATTTACCAAGTTACTTACAATATTCAGACTATGCAATATTACCTTTCAAGCCAGATGAAATTGGAAAATATGTTTCTCCATTAAAATTATTTGAATATATTGCAATGAATAAGCCTGTAATATCAACTAAATTGGATGATATATTAGAATATGAGAATGTATATTCTTCAAATTTAAGTGAAGATTGGGTTAATTATATAAATGAAGGTCTATCATTTAATGAAGAAAGCAGAAATAAGTTTATATTAGAAAATGATTGGTATGCAAGATGTTCAGAATTAATAGATAATTTAGAAAACGATAATAGATGTCCAAAAGAATTTTATAATAATATTTCTATTGTTATATTAAATTATAATAATAAAAATGTCATTGAAAATTGTATTAATTCTATTCTAAGATTCAATGAGAGATACAATGTAGAAATTATTGTAGTAGACAATCAAAGTACAGATGGTTCATACAAATTACTACAAGAAAAATATTCAGACAAGATAAAACTATATCAAAATACAAAAAACGGTTGTTCATCAGGTAGAAATTTAGGAGTATCTAAAGCAAGTAAAGAATACATTATGTTCTTAGATAGTGATCAATGGGTATTACATAAATATTGGCTAGATGCATATATAGATATTTTACAAAAGAATAAAAAAATAGGTGCATTAGGTTGGGCAGCAGGATGGTTTAATAAAGAGGGATATTCTTATCACGTTGTTGATAGTTTTCCATATAAATACTTGCCACCAATTGGTCTATATAGAAGTGATATAGGATATTTAGGAACTGGTGGAATGATATTAAAAAAGAAACTATTTGATAAACTAGAAGGATTTGACTTAAATTATGATCCAACATGTTATGAAGATACTGATTTATCTTTGAAAATAAGAAATAGTGGATTAGAAATAGCATATACAACGTATTTAGGAGTAGGACATTTACCACATCAAACTACTAAAAGTGGAACTAAAGAACATGACAATTTAATAAAAAGTAAAGGAGATTATTTTATTTCTAAATGGAAGAAAAAAAATCCTAAACTTTTAAAATATATAAAATAAAGAAAGAGGTAATAAATATGTTTAAAGACAAAGTATTATTAATTACAGGTGGAACAGGTTCATTTGGAAATGCTGTTTTAAAAAGATTTTTAAATTCTGATTTAAAGGAAATTAGAATTTTCTCAAGAGATGAAAAGAAACAAGATGATATGAGAAAAAGATATAATAATTCTAAAATAAAATTTTACATAGGAGATGTTAGAGATTACAATAGTGTAGCAGATGCAATGGATGGAGTAGACTATGTATTTCATGCAGCAGCATTGAAACAAGTTCCATCATGTGAATTCTTTCCATTACAAGCAGTTCAAACAAATGTAATAGGAACAGGCAATGTATTAGATGCAGCAATTGCAAAAAAAGTAAAAAAAGTTATCGTTTTAAGTACAGATAAGGCAGCATATCCAATAAACGCAATGGGAATGAGTAAAGCATTAATGGAAAAAGTAGCAGTAGCAAAAGGTAGAGATGTTGGAGAAAAAGGAACAATAATATGCCGTACAAGATATGGTAATGTAATGGGATCAAGAGGTTCAGTTATACCATTATTTAAAAAACAAATAGCAGAGGGTAAACCTCTTACAATAACAAATCCAGACATGACAAGATTTATGATGACATTAGATGATGCAGTAGATTTGGTTATTTATGCATTCGAACATGGAAAACAAGGTGATTTATTTGTTCAAAAAGCACCAGCAGCAACAATTAACGTCCTAGCCGAAGCAGTTAAAAAAATGGAAAATGCTAATAATACCATAAAACATATAGGAACAAGACATGGAGAAAAATTATATGAAGTTCTAGTTACAAAAGAGGAAATGTTAAATGCAGAGGATTTAGGAGAGTATTTTAGAATACCAGCAGATAATAGAGACTTAAATTATAATAAATATGAAATACATGGCAATGAATCATTAGACAATGTAGAAGAATATACGTCACACAATACTGAAAGATTAAATGTAGACGAGATGATAAAATTATTAATAAAAATGGGGGAAATTGAAGAATGAGAATATTAGTATTAGGCTCAGAAGGAATGCTAGGACATGTTGTAAAAAAATATTTTGAAAAAAAGGGATATGAAGTTTATAGTACAAGCAGAGATAAAAATGATATAAATTATTTTGATCTTACAGATAATATCAAAAATATAGATGAAATTGTAAAAAGAATAAAACCACAAGTTGTAATTAACTGTATAGGACTATTAAATAAAGTGGCAGAAGAAAATCAAGCATTAGCAGTTTTAATAAATAGTTATTTACCACATTATATGGATGAATTATCAGAAAAAGAAAATTTTAAATTTATACATGTTAGCACAGATTGTGTTTTTGATGGAAAAAAGGGACAATATCAAACAGATAGTTTTAAAGATGCATATAGTTTTTATGGACAATCTAAGGCATTAGGGGAAATAAATAATAACAGAAGCGTAACACTAAGAACATCAATAGTAGGACCAGATGAAAATCCAAAAGGTATAGGATTATTTCAATGGTTTATGAACCAAGAAAACGAAGCAAAAGGTTTTTCAAAAGTTATTTGGACAGGAATTACTACATTGCAATTTGCAAAATGCATGGAAGAAGCAATAAAAAATAATCTATCTGGTTTATATCATGCAATTAATGGAGAAGAAATAGCAAAGGCAGATTTATTAAGATTATTTGCAAAATATTTTAAAACATCAGTAAAAGTTATAGATGATGCAAGTTATGTATCTAATAAAAGTTTAGTGCTAAAAGAATCAGATTACAAATTTAATATTCCAAGCTATGAAGAAATGATAAAAGAAATGAAAGAATGGGTATTAGAAAATAAAGAAATGTATCCAAACTTAATTAAAAAAATGGAAAACTAAAAAAACAGTACTATTAAGTGAAAGGAATGATAAAAATGAAAGTAATGACAATAGTTGGAACTAGACCTGAAATTATAAAATTAGCATGCGTTATAGAAGAATTAGATAAATATACAGAGCATATTTTGGTACATACTGGGCAAAACTATGATTATGAATTAAATGAAATATTTTTCGATGGAATGAATATAAGAAAACCAGATATTTATATGAATGCTGCAGGTAAAACTCCTGCTGAAACAATAGGAAATACAATAAGCATATCAGATAAATTAATAAAAGAACATAAACCAGATGCAATACTTTTATATGGAGATACGAATTCTTGCTTATCAGTAATTTCAGCAAAAAGAAATAAAATACCAGTATTTCATATGGAAGCAGGAAATAGATGCTTTGATCAAAGAGTGCCAGAAGAAATAAATAGGAAAATAGTCGACCATTCGAGTGATATAAATATGACAATTACAGAACACGCAAGAAGATATTTAATATCAGAAGGAATAAGACCAGAAACAATAATAAAAATAGGTTCTAGTATGAAAGAAGTTTTACATAAGAATGCTAAAACCATAGAAGAAAGTAAAGTATTAGAAACATTAAATTTAAAAAGGGGAAAATATTTTGTTTTAAGTACACATAGAGAAGAAAATGTGGACAATCCGAAAAATTTTGAAAATTTACTAAATTCAATAAATGTAATAGCAGAAAAATATAAAATGCCAATAATATTTTCTGCACATCCAAGAACTAGAAAGAAAATAGAGGAATTAAATTTTAAATTTAATGAGAATGTAAAATATATGAAACCATTAGGGTTTGCAGATTATAATAAATTACAACAAAATGCATTTTGTGTAATATCAGATAGTGGAACAATAACAGAGGAATCATCAATATTAGGATTCCCAGCAATAACAGTAAGGCAAGCACATGAAAGACCAGAAGGTATGGACGAGGGAACACTAATAATGAGCGGATTAGAAAGTAATAATATAATAAATGCAATAGATGTTGTTACAAGTCAAAAAGAAAAAATGCATATAGTAAACGATTATGATGCAGACCATGTAGCTGCAAAAGTAGTAAGAATTATACTAAGTTATACAGATTATATAAATAGAACAGTTTGGAAAAAATATTAATAAGGAGATAATGAATGGATTTATCAATAATTATTCCAATGTATAATCATGAAAGTTTTGTAGAACAAGCTATAAGAAGTATGATAAAAGGTTTATCATATAGCTCAGAAATTATTGTTATAAATGATGCTTCTACAGATAATTCTTTACAGATAGTAAAAAGGTTACAAGATGAATATAAAAATATAAAGATATTAGAAAATTCAAGAAACTATGGCTGTGCATATAGTATAAACAAGGGGATAGAGATTGCTCAAGGTAAATATATAGGTATTAATAGTTCTGATGATTTTGTTGATGAAGGATATTATCAAAAAATGTTAGATATAGCATTTAAAGAAGATGCAGATGTTGTATGTGCTAATATAGCGCAGTATAACGATAAAACTGATGAAACTATATATTTTAAAATAGAAGACGGAAATATTGCAATAGATGATATGATAGAGTATGAAAATGAACCAGTACAGGTAAAGGATACTTTACTTTTAGGACATTGGACAGCGGCTTCATCTAGTACAAAAATAATAAAAAAACAATATTATGATAAATATAAATTTATAGGGACTAAAGCTAATGATATTCCTTGTATATATCCTATATTAGCATCAGCAAATAAAATAATTTACTATCCAAAGTTATATAAACATTATAGAATTGTCGAAAAGTCATTATCAAGAAAAAACGATGAAGAAAATTACAATTCGGTAATAGAATCTATTATAAAAGCTTTTGAATTATTAGATGAAATTAATGCAAGAGAAGAAAAAGAAATATTATTTTTTAATAATTGTATGTGTTATTTTATCTTTACATTAAATAATATAGAAGATGAAGAATTAAAAATAAAATGTATGGAAAATTTTTATAATAGATTAAAACAATATAGTAACACAATATTCGAAGATATGGAGCAAAGTAAATATTTTAAAAAATTTATATCAATGAATATTAATGAAAAAATATATAAACTGATTATAGAGGGAAGAATAATTGAATTAATATATTCAATTAAATTGATGAAACAAAAAGAAGAATTAGAAAATAAAATTTCAAATTTATCAAAAGAAAATGATAATTTATTTATTAGTAATGAATTATTAAATAAAGAAAATCAAAAATTACAACAGATAAGTAATAAAATTAGTGAAGAAAATGAAGAACTAAAGCTAAAGAATAAAGACTTAGAAAAAAAAAACATACAATCAGATTTAGAAAAAGAAAAACAAAAAAAAGAAAATAAAGAATTGGAAACAGAAAATAAAGAACTAAAAGAAGAAAATAAGAAGTTAAATACAAAAAATGAGCAGCAAAAAGATACTTATGAAAAAATAATAAAAATCTATGAAGAAAGTAAAAGTTGGAAAATAACAAAACCTATTAGAAAAATATGTAGTAAATTTCATAAAATAAGGAGATAAAATGGAAACAAAATATTATAATCCAAAAGTATCAATTATAATACCAGTATATAATGGAGCAAATTTTTTAAAAAAAGCAATAGATAGTGCTTTAAATCAAACATATAAAAATATTGAAATAATTGTTGTAAACGATGGCTCAACAGATGAAAACAAAACAGAAGATATAATACTAAAATATGGTGCAAAAATAAAGTATTTTAAGAAAAAAAATGGTGGAGTTTCTTCGGCTCTAAATTTGGGAATAAAAAATATGACTGGAGAATATTTTTCATGGCTTAGTCATGATGATATGTATTATTCTCATAAGATAGAAGAACAAATTAAATTTATTAACGAAAATAATTTAAAAGGTAAGGATGTTATTTTATATAGTGATTATTCTATAATAGATGAAAATGATAATATAACTGCAATATGTAAAAAAAATCATAAGGAAATAGAACAAAAACCGGAATATACTTTATTAAGAGGAAATTTAAATGGAATAACAATACTAATACCAAAAAGAGCATTTGACGATTTTGGATATTTTGATGAAAACCTTATGTGTGCTCAAGACTATGATATGTGGAAAAAAATGATGAAAAAATATAAATTTATTCATCAAGAAAGTGTATTATCAATGACTAGAGTACATGAAAATCAAGATACACATGTAAATCCTAAGGTTATAACAGAAGGAAATCAAATATGGCTTGATTTAATAGAAGATGTTTCAGATGCTAGAAAAATTGAAATAGAGGGAAGCATATATAAATATTACGAAGAAATGAGTAACTTTTTATCTGAAACACCATACAACGAAGCTAAAAAACATTGCGATAGCAAAATGAAAGAAATAGAAGATGATGCAGAAAAAAAATTAAAGGATATAAAAGTAAGTGTTATAATCCCATTTTATAATAGAGTAGATTTAACAATAAATGCTATAAATTCAGTTTTAAATCAAACACACAAAAACATAGAAATAGTATTAATAAATGATGGTTCAACAGAAGATACACAAAAATTAGAAATTTATATTAATAATAAAATAGTAAAATATATAGATTCAAAAGAAAATCATGGTACAGGATATAGTAGAAATACAGGAATAAAAAACGCTACTGGTGATTATATTGCGTTTCTAGATAACGATGATATATTTTTAGAAACAAAAATTGAAAAACAGTTAAAGAAAATGATTTTATATAAAGCAATATTTTCACATACATCTTATATAAAAAAAGACTATGATGGATATTCAGAAATAATAGAAACAGGAAATTTAAAGGGAAGATTATATCCTAATGTAATTGGCGGATGTACGATTGCTACACCTACTGTTATGATAAAAAGAGACTATTTAATAAAAAATAATATATGGTATATAGATAATTTATCATTAGGAGAAGATATATGTTTTTATATACAATTATTGCAAAACATTGATGTAGTTGGTATAAAAGAACCATTAAGTATAGTAAACATAAATGAAAAAAGTACAGCCTATAATTATGAAAAACAGTTAGACGGAATAAAAAATATATTAAGATTTGTATTAAAAAGTGAAGAACATAGCAGATATAATTGGGAAATTTATAGATTGTTTAAGGAATTTATAAGAGTGTATAATGTTAGGCATGACATCTATGATGGCATAAATAGATATATGGAAGAAAATGAAAAACTATGCAAACAATTAATGAAATTAGAAACTAAATATAATAATTCAGAGAACGCAATAATTTTATTAAATAATGAAATAAAAGATTTAATGCAATCAACGAGTTGGAAAGTAACAGCACCACTAAGAAAAATATCATTATATATAAAGGAATTCTTTAGAAAAATAAAAAGGATAATAAAGAGAAAAGGAGAAAAATAAAAATGAATTTTAACCCTAAGATAACAATTATAATTCCTGTATATAATGGCTCAAATTTTATAAAGAAAGCAATAGAAAGTGCAATTAATCAAACATATAAAAATATTGAAATTATAGTAGTAAATGATGGTTCAACAGATAACGGAAAAACAGAAAAAATAGTAAAAACGTTTGATGATAAAATAAAATATATAAATAAAAAAAATGGAGGAGTAGCATCTGCTTTAAATGAAGGTATAAAAAATGCCACAGGAGACTATATATCATGGCTTAGTCATGATGATGAATATTTGCCACAAAAAATAGAAAAACAAATAGACGTTATAAATAATTTAGCAGACAAGAATACAATTATTTTTTCTAATTTTGAACTAATAAATGAAAAGGATCAAAAAATAACAACAACTAATTTTACCAAAAACATAAGTAAAGAAAAATTGTGTCAGGGAATATATCCAATTTTAAAGGGTTGTGTAAATGGTTGTTCTACATTAATTGCAAAGAAATGCTTTGAAGAAATAGGTTATTTTAGAGAAGACTTAAAAACTACAAATGACTATGAAATGTGGACGAGATTATTCAATAAATTTCAATCATATTTTATCGAAGAACCATTAATTAGATATAGAATACATGAAAATCAAGATACAAATAAAAATCCTGCATATATAACAGAATCTAATGAATTATGGAAAAATATAATAAATTCTTTAACAAAAGAACAAATAGAGAGTTGGAATCTAGAAGAATTTAATGTATATATGACATTATATATTCAAATGAAAAATAGCAAATTTAATGAAGCGGCAGATATAGCTTATAAAAAGGCACAAGAAATATATTTAAAAAATGTTCCTAAAATAAGTATTGCTATGCCTTGTTATAATGCAAGTAAATATATTTTTACTGCAATAAAAAGTATATTAGAGCAGTCATATTGTAATTTTGAATTATTAGTAGTTGATGATAACTCAGAAGACGAAACATTAAGCTTGGTGCAAGAATATTCAAAGCATGATTTTAGAATAAAAGTTTTAAACAATGAATTCGAAAAAGGTGTATCAGGTGCAATGAATACTGCAATAAAATATGCAAGAGGTAAATATTTTACAAGAATGGATAGTGATGATATAAGCATTATAGATAGATTAGAAAAACAAATTAATTTTTTAGAAGAACATAAAGAGTATAAAGTATGTTCAGTAAATATTTCTATGATAGATGAATTTAATAATGTATATAATGATTCAGTATATCCAGATTCAAAAATACCTCATGAATGGACATTTATGTGGACAAATCCAATTCCAAATGCACCTTGTATGTATTTATTTGAAATAATAAAAGATAATAATTTACAATTTAGCAATTTAAAAACAGCAGAGGATTATGAATTTTTAAGCCACATAATTACAAAAACTAAAGTTTATATGATAAATGAACCATTATATTATTATAGACATACGAGTAATAGTCTTTTTAATGGCAATATAAAAGAAACATTTAGAAATTCATTAGATATTAGTAAAAAATATTTTAAAGAAGTAACTCAAAATCAAATACCACCATATTATGATAATTTAACATATTTTATGAATGAAGACTGTGAAATAATTAATGAAGACATAAAAGTAGTTAATAGATTTTTAATGGATACAGCAAATAGATATAAAAATTATTTTAATTGGACAGAAGAAGAATACAATTTAGTTATAGATTCAATACCAGAAATATTAGAAAGATATGTAATATTAAAAACAGGTATTAAACAATTTGAACCAACAGCACAAAATCAAGCTTCAAAACTTTCATCAATAAAAAGATTAATAAAAAAGGTAATTAAATATTTAAAAGAAAACGGATTAAAAAAGACAATAAAAGCAATTATAAATAAAATAATAACATAAATTATTAATGCTTGCAGGAGGTTAATATGCAAGATAAAATAAACGTATTAGAAGTTAATAACATTGATTTGGTAGGAAGAAGATTTAATGGATATGATTTGTTAGAATATAGTAAGAATGATGAAAGTCTTTATATAAATCAAAAGGTTATATATAAGAAATCTAATAATGAAAGAGTAAGCCCAATTTTAAAAAATTTTGAGCAGATGTTAATATTAGAAAAGCTAGAAAAATTTGAAAATGATGAATTATCTATTCATTCTAATTTATCTATAACATCACCTGCCTTAATAAATAGTCAGGAATATAAAAATGCAGATATAATACATTTCCAAATGTTCCATAATACGAAACTTTCACTTATATCTTTATTACAAATTTGTAGAGAAAAAAAAGTAGTAATATCATTTCATGATCCTTGGTCAATAACAGGTAGATGTGTACATTTTGGTGACTGTGAGAATTGGAAAACAGGATGCAATAAATGTCCTAATATAAATACATTGTTTACATTTAAAGAGGATAATTGTAATATAATGTGGAAACTAAAAAAATGGATATATAATAATATAGATATAAACATTGTAGTTCCAAGTAAATATATATATGATTTAGTAAAACAGAGTCCACTAACAAAACATTTCGAGAATGTGCACATTATACCGTTAGGTATAGATTTAGACTTTTTCAATGATAAAATAGGAAAAAAAGAAGCAAGAAAAGAATTAAATTTACCAGAAAAAGATATAGTTATTTTTTTAAGAGCACAAGATGCTTTAAAAGGTACAAAATATGTTGTAGAAGCATTAGAAAAGTTAGAAACTGATAAACATATAACAGTTTTAACGTGTGATGAAAAAAATAAACTAAATACAATAAAAGAAAAATATAATATAGTAGATATGGGAACAATGGATGATAAACAATTACTATATGCATATAATGCATGCGACATGTTTTTAATGCCCTCTAAAGGGGAAAGCTTTGGAATGATGGCAGTAGAAGCAATGGCATGTTCAAGACCCGTTATTGTGTTTGATAATACAGCTTTACCATCAGTTACATTTGCACCCGAATGTGGTGTGTTAGTAGAAAATAATAATTCAATAAAACTAATGGAAGCTATAAAACATTTAATAGATAATCCAGAAGAAGGAGAAAAAAGAGGATTATTAGGTAGAAAAATTGCAGAAGAAAATTATAACATAAAAAAATATAACGAGAATTTAATTAATTTATATAAAGCAATTGCTGAATCAAAAAAGAAACAGATAAAATTATTAGATTTAGATAAAATAAACTATAATTCTAAGGAAGCATTAAAAATCCAATACAAATTAAATAAATTTACGGAGAACAATTTTAAAAAAAATAGTAAAAATTACAATGAATTAATTTATAATAATATAGAAGATATAGAAGAAAAAATAGATTATTCTAATTTAGATGTGCAAAAGATAATTAATGAATATAACAATAAGCTATATGATATAGTAACAAATGGGAAAAAAAATAATATATTTATTCAATTTAAAAATGCGTTAAATTTAATTATAACAGATAGAAATCGATTAAAGAATAGTATACAATATAAAATAAATTGTATTTTAAAAAAAAGGAATTAATAATAAAATGAAGGACAAGTTAAGTAAATTTATATCATTAATTAAAAAATATGGCTTAATAACTACAATAAAAAAAGTTATAGGATATATTTTATCTGGTTTTATAAGTTTTCTTGATAGTATAAATGTTTTACAAAATAAAAAGATTTCAGAACAGTTAGATGATATAATAAATAAAAGTGAATATGAAAGAATAATAATATGGCGTAGTACATTTGGATGGAATGTACCATTATTTCAACGCCCACAGCACATTTCACTTAATTTATCAAGGCAAAAATGTTTAGTATTTTATGAAGTAACACATTTTACTGATAAAGTTAAAAATATAAAAAAACAAGATAAAAATTTGATATTAATAAATTTTGAAAATAAAATGGCAAAAAAAATTTTATTTTCAAAGTTAAAACATATAAGTAAACCTAAATATATACAAATATATTCAACTGACTGGAATATGAAATTAGAAGAATTGAAAAATTACATAGCAAATGGATATAAAATAATATATGAATATATAGATGAAATTAATCCAATACTTACAGGTACGAAGGAAGTTCCAATAAACATACAAGAAAAATATAAATATATGTTGGAAGACAAAAAGAATGTATTTGTTGTAGTAACAGCAGATAAGTTAAAAGAAGATATTGAAGCTAAAAGAGGAACAGAAAATTTAGTATTTGCTTGTAATGGAGTAGATTATGAACATTATCAAAATATATATGCAAATTTTAAATTTGACACAGAATTTCAAGAAATATTAGCTGAAAAAAAGCCAATTATAGGATATTATGGTGCATTTGCTAGTTGGTTTGACTATGAAATGATTAGAAAATTGGCAACAGATAGACCACAATATAATATAGTTTTAATTGGAACAAAATATGATGATACATTGGAAAAATCAGGAATAGAACAATTAAGTAATGTTCATTTTTTAGGTACAAAAAGCTACAATGTATTAAAAAATTATGCAAATAAATTTAATGTATGCACAGTACCATTTATAATAAATGATATAACAAAAGCAACATCACCATTAAAAATATTTGAATATATGGCACTTGGAAAACCAATAGTAACAACAGCAATGGATGAATGTATAAAATATAAATCAATATTTATAGCAAACAATAAAGAAGAATTTGTTAAACTAATAGACATGGCATTAAAATTAGACAAAACGAAAAATGAACAATATTATAATACTTTAAGGAAAGAAGCTCTAGAAAATACTTGGCAACATAAAACAGAAGAAATATTACAATTATTAAAAAATGATGAAATAAAAAATAAGGAATAATTATATGAATAAAGAACAAATTTTAGGTTTTGATGTAATTACATATAATATGCAAGAATTGTTACAAAGAATTTTTGAAGATTACAAAAATAACGAGCAATTATTTATAGTAAATATAAATCCAGAAATTGCTGTAACATATTATAAAGATAAGGAATTTAAACAAACATTAAATAATGAAAAATATCAAATTCCAGATGGAAGCGGAATAGTATGGGCATCAAAAAAACAAAAAGGCAAAATAAAAGAAAGAATTACAGGCATAGACTTAATGCTTAAAATATGTGAAGAATCACAGGAATTTGGAAACAATGTATTTTTGTATGGAGGAAAAGAAAACATTGCCAATAAAGCAAAAGAAGAATTAGAAAAACAATATCCAAAGATAAAAATTATAGGAACTAATAATGGATATGATGATGAAAAAAAGGTAATTCAAAGATTAAAGGAAATGCCAGTTGATATATTATTTGTAGGACTTGGTTCACCCAAACAAGAAAAATTTATAATAGAGCATAGAAAAGAATTAAAAAATATAAAAATATTAATGCCAGTTGGTGGTTCATTTGATGTAATAAGTAAAACAAAAAAAAGAGCACCAGATTGGACTATAAAATATAATATAGAATGGCTATATAGGCTTATAAAAGAGCCAAAAAGAATATTTAGGCAAACAAAACTTGTAAAATTTATAATTTTAGTAATGTTTAATAAGCATAAAAAATCAAATGAATAATTTGAATTTTATTCATTAATTTATGAAAAATTAAGTAAACATGAAAGGAATGTAATATATAATGGATAAAATAAAGGTAATGACAATATTTGGAACAAGACCAGAAGCAATAAAAATGGCACCACTTGTAAAAGAATTAAAAAAAAGGGAAGAAATAGAGTGTATAGTATGTGTTACAGCACAACATAGACAAATGCTAGATCAAGTATTAGAGGTGTTTAGCATAATACCAGATTATGACTTAAATATAATGAAGGAAGGACAAACTTTAAGTGATATAACAAGTAGAGCATTAAAGGGTTTAGAGCAAGTAATAAAAGAAGTAAAACCAAATATTGTACTAGTACATGGTGATACAACAACAACATTTGCAGGAGCACTTGCTGCATATTATAGCCAAGTAGATGTCGGCCATGTTGAGGCAGGATTAAGAACATGGAATAAATACTCACCATATCCGGAAGAAATGAATAGACAAATGGTAGGAGTTATAGCAGACATGCATTTTGCTCCAACAGAAAATAGTAAAAACAGTTTATTAAAAGAAGGAAAGAAAATAGAAAACATATATGTAACAGGAAATACAGCAATAGATGCTTTGGCAACAACAATAAAAAAGGATTATACACATCCAGTTTTCGAATGGCTTGGAGGAGATAAGTTAATATTACTTACCGCTCATAGGAGAGAAAATTTGGGAGAGCCTATGAGACATATGTTTAAGGCAATAAAAAGAATAGTTAATGAATTTGAAGGTATAAAAGTAGTATATCCAGTACATTTAAATCCAAAGGTTAGAGAGGTAGCAAATGAAATACTTGGAAATGATGATAGAATAAGATTAATAGAACCACTAGAGGTAATAGATTTCCATAATTTTATAAATAGAGCACATATCATTTTAACAGATAGTGGAGGAATACAAGAGGAGGCACCAGGTCTAGGAAAACCAGTATTAGTATTAAGAGATACAACAGAAAGACCAGAAGGAATAGAAGCTGGAACACTTAAACTTGCAGGAACTGATGAAGAAAAAATATATAATCTTACAAAAGAATTATTAACAAATAAAGAAACATATGAACAAATGAGTAAAGCTACAAATCCATATGGAGATGGAAAAGCAAGTAAAAGAATTGCAGATGCAATTATAAAAAGATATATAAAAGAATAAGATATCGATTTAACTAAATACTAATTATATAAAATAAAAAAGAGGTTATTTTAAA
Source organism: uncultured Clostridia bacterium (assembly GCA_947627785.1). Taxonomy (GTDB): domain Bacteria; phylum Bacillota; class Clostridia; order TANB77; family CAG-508; genus UMGS1781. Next base: position 25,677 of record CANQXC010000108.1, read on the forward strand.
TGAAAAAAATATCGATAGTCATACCAATGTATTATGAACAAGAAGTTGCTACTGAATGTTACAATAGAGTTACATCTGTCTGTAAAAATATTGCAGATTACGAATATGAAATAATATTTGTAAATGATGGAAGTAAAGACAAAACATTAGAAATTCTTGAAAGTATTGCTAAGCAAAATAAGGCTGTAAAAATAATTTCATTTTCAAGAAACTTTGGACATCAAGCTGCTGTTACTGCTGGATTAAAATTTGTAACAGGAGATGCAATAGTTATAATAGATGCAGATTTACAAGATCCGCCAGAATTAATTCCAGAAATGTTGAACCTTTGGGAACAAGGTAACGAAGTAATTTATGGAAAGAGGAAAGAAAGAGAAGGTGAATCTAAATTTAAACTTCTCACAGCAAGTATGTTTTATAAAACGCTAAATGCATTATCAGATGTAGAAATACCAGAAAACACAGGCGATTTTAGATTAGTAGATAGAAAGGTGGTAGATGTAGTAAATGCATTGCCAGAACATAATAAATTTTTAAGAGGTTTATTTAGTTGGGTTGGTTTCAAGCAGTATGAATATGAATATAATCGTAAAGAACGTTTTGCCGGAAAAACAAAATATCCATTAAAAAAGATGTTAAAACTTGCATCAGATGGAATAATAAGTTTTTCAACAAAACCCTTAAAATTATTAGCTGGTTTAGGAATATTTTCCATATTAATATCAATTGCTATTTTAATATATGCACTGATATCATATGCATTTGACTTAAATAATTTAACTGCAGGATGGACATCACTTATGGTAGCAATTACTTTTTTTGCAGGTGTTCAGCTTTTATCAATATGGATAATGTCCGAATACATTGGAAGAATCTATGATGAAACGAAAAATAGACCACAATATATAATTGATAAAATGATAAATATAGATAAATAAAGAATAGGAAAAAATAAATGAAAGAAAATCAAGGTTTAAAAATTTGTAATATACATGAAATATTTAAATATTTCATACTAATAGCATATCTAATAGTAACAATTCTGTTTACAATTTCAATGGCAAGTAGAGGATATTTGAACTTTTTTATATTTCTATTTTCAACAATTGCTTTAATATTATCAATTATATTAGTAAAAAAGAAAAAAATAAAAATTAATAGAAAAGTACTAATTATATTATTTATATTTGCAATTATATTAAGAATAAGTGTATTTACTTTAATTTATCATAAACCATATATAAGTGATTATTCGTTTTTTTATGAAAATGCAACTAATTTTTCAAAAAACGGTGCACTTGATAGTAGATATATTTCTATATTTCCATACTTAATGCCTTATATAGCTATACTAGGAACATTTTTTAAAGTCTTTAATAGTAATAACTATTTATTAGTAGTCTTATTAAATACAATATTTGACTTGATAACAACAATTATTATGTATAAAATATTTAGTAAGAAAAATAAACAAAAAGGAATAATTGCTGCAATGTTGTGGTTAATAAACCCTATAAATATTGTTTGGACAACGATTTGTTGTCCAGTAGTTATAGTAAATTGTGGAATAACTTGTTCATTATATATTTTTGAAAAAATAAAGTATGTAATTACTGAAAATTATAGCGTAATAAAGCTAATATTATTAAATTTACTATATGGAGTAGTATTAGGAGTTACAAATATTTTTAGACCAATTATAATTATTATGATTATTGCTACATTTATGTATTACATATACGAAATTGTTTTCAATATAAAAAAACAAGTGAAAAGTATATTTGTAATTCTAGGATTTGCAATATCTATAAGTATATATATTATAATCAATATTACTTCAAATGCTTTAATTTCTAAAACAATAGGAGCGAAAGTTTCAATAATGCCAGGTTGGACTCTGTATTTAGGAAGCAATGTAGAATATAATGGAACATGGAACCAGGAATCAAGTAATGAATATGAAAAATTAAGAAATGACAAAAGCCTTTCAGCAGAGGGCATACAAAAAGTTCTAAAAGAAAAAGCGATAGATCAATATAAGAAAAATGGCATATCAAATGTTAAACTTTTTATAGAAAAATTTAAAGTATTAACAAATTTTGTAGCAGGATATGCATATTTTAATTTAACATCAACTGCAACAATTAATAATATTATTTTATTTGTTGTTAGAGCATATTTAGAGGTTATGATGTTCGTAATAATTTTGCTTAATATTTATTCATATAAATATACAATTAAAAACATGCAAAATTTCCAAAATATGCTAATATATATTTTAGCAGTGATAGGAATTATTTCTTCGCATTTACTGGTAGAAGTAAGTCCTAGATATATAATGCCAGTATTTCCAATGATTACAGTTATAGCTGCTATAACTATTTGTGAAATATTTAATGAAGAAAAGAATATAACTTATAATAAGGAAAATAAAGGAGGGAGTAAGTAAGATGAATCAACTAATAGCACTGTTATTGCCAAGTATAGTAAGTTTAAAAGTATATGATAAAATATATGGCGAGGAAAGAAACCTTAGTAAGAGAACAGAAAAATACCTAAGAAGCGTATTATTTGTAAATCTATTTTCATATATAATAACAATATATATTTTTAGAGTACAATACTTTGTATTTAATAATCCATTTACAACTAAATATATAATCTTGGCAGTAGCAATAGCAATAATATTTCCAATAATAGAAAAGATAATAAATGACAATATAAGAATAGGAATAAAGGTGGAAAAAAATGAAGAAAAAGATTAAAAATTTAATAGTATTTATCTTTTTACTATTATCATCAATAATGATAATTGGTTCAATATACTATCATAAAGAATATCCTAAACAGGATTTTGACCAATTATTATTTTATATATCAAATGGAGTAGAATATACAGCACCAAGTGTTGTAAATAATGTAATATTTTCATGTATAATACCAATAATATTATTATGCTTAATTTTAGTTGCATTTACAATAAAAAATACAAGAAGAAATACATATTTAATACTAAAAATAAGAAGGAAGGAAATGAAAATACAATTATATCCAATAAAAATTATAGCAAACCATAGAGTAAAATACACAATATCAGTTGTTATAATAGCGATAATATTTGTTATTTTTAGTTTTAAGATAGACCAGTATGTAATAAATAAAATAGAGCCAACTTATCTTTATGATAAGTATTATGTAAATGGAGAGAATGTAAATATAACATTTCCAGAAAAAAAGAGAAATTTAATAATGATAGTTGTAGAAAGTTTAGAAAATACAGTATTGAGTAAGGCAAATGGTGGAGCATGGGAATATTCAATAGTGCCAGAACTAGAGCAAATAGCTATTGAGAATACAAGTTTTTCAAATAATGAGCATATAGGTGGAGCCTATGAAGCATATGGAGCCAATTTCTCAGCAGGAGGAAACGTAGCAATAACAGCAGGAATTCCTTTAAAAACAATAGATATATTAAAAGACAAAAATGATTATAGGGGAAATGGAAAATTTGTTGCAGGTGCATATGCATTAGGAGAAATTTTACAAAAAGAAGGATACAATTTGGAAATAATGATGGGTTCAGAAGCAACATTTGGAGGACGACAACAATATTATTCAACAAATGGAAATTATAAAATATTTGACGTAAATTATGCGATAGAGCATGGAAAAATGAAAACAGAAGATAAAGTATGGTGGGGGTTTGAAGATGATAAGTTATATAAATGGTCAAAAGAAGAAATAACAAACTTAGCGAGCAAAGGAAAGCCGTTTAATTATATAATGCTTACAGCAGATACACATTTCACAGATGGATATTTAAGTCCAAATGCGGAAAATAAATTTGAAACTCAATATGAAAATGTATATGCATACTCATCAAAATCAATTAATGAATTTGTGGAATGGATAAAAGCACAAGAATTCTATGAGAATACAACAATAGTTATCGTAGGAGACCATTTAGGTATGCAAGTAGAATTTTACGAATCAAGAACAAATAAAGATTATGAAAGAACGATATATAATGCTATAATAAATCCATGTGTAGAAACAAAAAATAATAAAAATAGAATATTTACATCAATGGACTTATATCCAACAATACTTGCAAGTATTGGAGTTCAAATAGAAGGTGAACGTATAGGATTAGGAACGAATCTTTATTCAGATGTTCCAACACTTGCAGAAGAATTAGGATTTGAATATTTAAACAATGAGATAAAGAAAAATTCAACATTTTATAATGAAAAAATTTTGGGTGAAGATTATTATGTAATGAGAAATCAAGACAAAAATAATTAATATATAAATTTAAAAATAAAGGTAAATAAGCTATATGTTTTAATATTTCTAAATGAGAAATAATACTAATTTAAAAAAATAAATTAATCATATAGCTTTTATCTTAAAAGTAATTCAGAGAATTTATATAAAAGGAGATGTAAGTTAAATGAAAAAAATAACTATAATAATTCCAGCATATAATGAAGAAGCAACAATATATAAACTATACGCAAGACTAAGCAATGTAGTAAATCAAATAAAATATTATGAATTTGAGATACTATTTATAAATGATGGAAGTAAAGATAAAACAAGAGAAATGTTAAAAGAATTAAGAAATAAAGATAATAGAGTTTCATATCTAAACTTTTCTAGAAATTTTGGAAAAGAAGTCGCAATGATTGCTGGAATGGATTATTCAACAGGAGATGCAGTAGTTTTTATGGATGCTGACTTACAAGACCCACCAGAATTAATACCAGAATTAATAAAATATTGGGAAGAAGGATATGATGATGTATATGCCAGAAGGAGAAGTAGAAAAGGAGAAACATTCTTAAAAAAATTTACATCAAAAATGTACTATAAAGTGTTACAAAGTTTAACTAGAGTTGAAATACAGAAAGATACAGGAGATTTTAGATTATTAGATAGAAGATGTATAAATGCATTGAAAAGAATGAGAGAATCACAAAGATGTTCAAAAAGCATGTTTAGTTGGATAGGTTATAAGAAAAAAGAAGTATTGTTTGATAGAGATCCTAGAATAGCTGGAACTACTAAATGGAACTATAAAAAACTAATGGATTTGGCAATAGATGGTATAACTTCTTTTACAACTTCACCATTAAGGCTATCAACATATCTAAGCATACCAACATTTATGATGCTATTTGTGTACTTGGTGTATGTAATAGCAAAATGTTTAACTTATGATGTTCCATTACAGGCATTTCAAGCACTCATATTAATATGTTTATTCTTTTTTGGAACTATTATATTGTTAATAGGAATTATAGGAGAATATTTAGGAAGAATATTTAATGAAACAAAAAATAGACCATTATATTTTGTTGATGATTACAATGGAGAAAGAGAAACAAATGATGAAAAAGCAAAAAAAATACAAGAAATATAAAACTACCCGCTAACGTAAATCAAAGCTTTGTGGGTGAATACTTGAGAAGCTTGTTGTTACAGAATAAAAAAAGAGAGGTATATATGTGAAGTGAACGATAGGGGGTTCATTTCAATATGTACGCTCTCTTTTGTTTATTTAATGTAAAGTAACGAAGCTAGTTTAAATTTAGGAGCAATCTTTCATTGTGCTAGAGGGTGAGTTTTTTATTAACAAACAAAAAGCTAAAGTAAAATAAATAGTAAAGCTTAAAGAATTTAATAAATTACCAGACATATAAGCAATTCCAAATAAAAATACAATTGTAATAGCTGCTAATAAATTTATAATATTTAAATTCTTAAACTTTTTGTTATTTAAGTTGGTGTCTGCATTAGCAAATAAGCCTTGTTTATGTAAAAATATAAAATATTTATAAACAAATATTCCAAGAAGAATAAAATATGGGGCAAAAACTAATATTGTTCCAATAATACCAAGAGCATAATATTGCACAACAAAATCTCTTTCAATATTAAAAATATTTTGTAATCTAACATTTGTAATTCCGAAAAATATATCCATAGGATTATTATTAATTTCAACAACTCTTTTTATAATGGAAGTTTCAATGTATCTATAATCGGTAGTTAAAGAAATATCGTTTTGTAAGAAATTATACCAAAATTCAGGGTCATATTTGTAAGGATAATTTATAAACAAGAATTGTTCGTTTAATTGTTTAGGTTCATAATTTTCTTCAATAAAATTAATCATGTAATCATAAGACGTATTATTAGAAGTGGCTGAATTTTCAGGTGGTAAAGGTGTGTTTAAATCTACACTACTTTCATTTTTTATGTTTAAATCTACATCTTCACTTACGGAATTTATTATTTCTTGTTCATTATAAGAATCTGTTGAATTTTTACCAAAGTTTTCTATAACAGTTGCACGCTCATTTAATCTGTTAAACATTGGATTAATTGGCAATAGTAAACTATAAATTAACAATATAATACCAATAGGTATATATTTTTTAATTTTACAAGATTGTTTTTTAATTAGCCCAATAAATACAAAGGCAAATATAGTATAAACAAAAACTATTACTATGCCAAAAACAGAAACTCTAGTGCATAATAGAATAAGTGCAAAAACATTAAAAAGGACAATAGTCCAATTTTTCAAATTAACGTGTTGTATATATGAATAAATCATAAAAGGTAAGAACATAATTAAAATTGCACCAATTTGGTTTCCAAATTCAAATAGACCTTTAGAAGCTAAATCCATGTATGTATAAGAAGAGGTAGGATTAAACCATTCAAAGAAATTAGCTTTAATTTTAACATCACTATAATTACCATAAGAAAATCCGAGTAAATTACTAACGATAATTAATAAACTAATAATAATACATAGATACTTCATAATTCTAATAATATCATAACTAGAAATTTTTGATTTATATAGGCAATATATTAATAAAAAAGGTGATATCATTTTAACAAAATATAAAGCTTCTTTAAGAATAGAATAATTAAAATCTCCAGGAACTAAAGAATTAAAAGAAGAAGCATTTATATGATGAAAAATAAAATATACAACGAGTAATAAAGGATAAATTAATAAATAATACTTGTTTTTATTTTTGCTAGTAAAAAAATAGTATGCAAATAGGGCAGATATTATAATAACTCTAATCAAAGTAGATATAGAGTTATAAAAAATTTTTATATCAAATATTGGTTGTATTATTAAAAATATAATTAATATTTTATTTATTATATTATTTATTTTTAGTTGTTTCATCAGAATAATCTCCAATTCTTAAAAAATCTTTATATCCAATAGCGGCAATAGCAATGACCATTAGAGCAAATGATAGTGCTTTCCATAAACCACTATCTAAAAGAATAATAGCAAACATACCAAAAGTAGCACTAATTCCATATAAAATTAAAACAGCTTGTTTTTGAGTATAACCTTTTTTCATGATTTTATGGTGTAAATGCTCCTTATCAGCTTTAAAAACTCCCTTGATAGATTTAGTTTTTACAATCCTTCTACATATAGCAAGAGATGTATCTAATAAAGGTAATGCAAAAACAATAAGAGGTGCAACTATAACAATTGCAGTATAGGTTTTAGCCATACCCAAAATAGAGATAATAGATAAAGAAAAACCTAAAAAGTTTGAACCAGTATCTCCAATAAAAGTTTTAGCAGGATTAAAATTATATGGTAGGAAGCCTAAAATACTACCAGCAAGTGCTGTTATTAATAGGATTGATATAAGAGGAGAATCATTTAAAGCAAATATAATAACTAATGAAACACAAGAAATTAGTGAAACACCACTAGATAATCCATCTAATCCATCAATTAAGTTAATTGCATTTGTAATACCAACAATCCATATAACTGTAATAGTTATTGAAAATATTTCTTCAGTAAAAACAGTATCAAAGTATGGGATAGATATCTTATCAATTAAAATACCGGATTTTGCTACTATCAATGCAGCAACAATTTGCCCAAATAATTTAACAAAGGGATTAATGTTCTTCCAATCGTCCATAAAACAGAATAAAGCAAGAACAATAACGCCAAGAAAAAATCCTATCAATTTAATATAATATTGATCTGTGCCAAATAAATATATAGTATTTTCTATGGACATTACAATTAATAAATAGATAACAGAAACTCCAAAACCAGCAATAACTGCAATACCGCCAAGTCTTGGCATAGGTTTATCATGTATTTTTCTAGATTCTTTTGGAATGTCCATTGCTCCAATTTTTCTTGCAAATCTTATTGTATAAGGTGTAATAACATAAGCTGTAATAAAGGCTAAAAGAAATGCAACTGCTATATCTCCCCACATATAAATGCTCCTTTTCATATATCAACTATTTTAATTTTTCACTATTTATAATTGTATATTCAAAAGCCTAATTTGTCAATCTTTTCCATAAAAATAAACCTTACTATTTTTAATAAATTTTATAATATATGATAAAACATATAAAATATTTTCATTATTAAATCCAAAAAAACTAAAGAGTAAAAGAGGAAAACATAAAGTTATAAATAATCCTATTTTAATATTAATGGTAATAGGGAAAATATTAATAAGAATTAAAATAAATAATGCCCAAATTATATTAAAAACAGCTGTTGAATAATCCATAAAGCCAAATAATTTATTTTTAAAAGCATAATTTTGTGGAATAATAAATTTCATAATAAACCTCCTATTCTAAAATTTACTCTTAAAAATAGCAAGCATATTAGGATAAGTTACTTGAGTTTCAGTAGAAAAACTACCAATAAATTCTTTCAAGAAAGAGTTTGCTTTAAAAAGAGTATATATCATACCGATATTTAGAATGTTAGATGGTAAGATTTCATTTTTGTCATCAACCACAAAGCAAATAAGTAAAATAATAGCAACGAAAACTTGTAAAAAAAGAAGAGATAAGAAATATTTAAACCATGCTTTAAAAAATAAACTTGTTTTAGTACTAGATAAACAGAGAAATGCAAAAGGTGCAAGTACTAATAACACTTTTATAAGAATATATCTTATAGCATAAGATATTGTAAGACTTAAAAAGCCAAATGTAGTAGAGGTTTTTATCAAACCGTCAAAGCTAAATAAGCTATATGAGTCGGATACAAAATAAGTACTAGGTAATACATCCTCTATAAAACTAGCAAAAGAAATGTCATATTCAAATAAATAATTTCCAAGTTCGCAAATCATATTAGAAATATGAGAAAATATAAAAATCAAACTGGAACAAATAGTTTGGCTAGCATTTAATGCAATAGCGCAAAGTAATAATTTAAAAATAAATTGAAAGGGTCGTTCAACTTGAGCAAAAGTAAGATGAGAGAGTAAGTAAGAAATTGCATAATAAATTAAGAAACCATAAATAAGAGAATTACAAATTAAATTAATGCCACTGTAAGAGTTATTTCCAACAACATATGTTACAGTATTAGTTATTCTAGTATCTACAAAAACAAGTTTATCTAACCATTCAAGTATATTCTCATTTACAGAAGAAAGCAAATTAGAAAGAATATTATTTATAGAAAAAGTTAAAGAACTAGTAATATTAACATCATTTATTTAAATCACCCCTCTTCGGTTTTGGTAACAAGCAATTGAATTGCTGATAGAATTAAATCAATACAAAGAATAAAAGCATAAGAAAATAAACTACCACGAATAATTCTTTTTCCAGTTCTAATTTTTTCTTCATCGCCGAAACTAAATTTTTTCATAAAAACACCAGAACCAACAGCAACAGCTGCTGCAGGTGTTGCAATTCTCATAAGCCATGTTTCAATTGTTTCAAAAGCATTAGTTATAGTAGTTACAAGCTTTGGATATGCACCATAACTAAGAGTGCATAGACAATTTAAGATTACGAAAGATAAATATATAATATAAATTGAATAATAAATTTTTTTCATAAAGACCTCCATATAAATTATATAATTTTAAAAGAGTCTTTCTTTTTTGGTTTCTTAATATCATTTAAGAAATAGGGTTGCATTATAAGTTTTTTTGGGGGCAAAATCTTATTACCATTGGAAATAAAAGAAAGACAAGAAAAAGTTTCCAATCCCCTAGTAAAGAATTGTGTATCATAAATAAATTCTGTATTTACATGTGTTGTTATACTTTCTGAGACACTGGAATGTTTAGAATTTAATGAATTAGTAACATAATTATAGTTAGTTTCTTGTGCATTTTCAGAAATACTTTTAGATACTTTTGTTTTATCTTCTTTACCAATTTGTTTTTGAGCATCTTCTATTGTAAAAATATCATCAGTTCTATACCAAAGTTTATTAATTAAATTTTGAATAATCGTTTTAGTAGCATACTGGTCTTTTAATGAATTTAAAAGAGAAGTATAGCTTTGTGTTGCAACAATATTAATACATTTAGCTTCTCTACTTTGGGCAAAAAATTCACTATCTGTTGTTGTAGCATATTCATGAAATTCATCGCATATAAAAACGCTAGGTTTTACAGTGTTACTTGATAGCTGCGAAAGTACTTCAGATTGGAAATCAAGTTTTAAATATGCAGCAATTAATTTGGATAGATTTTTATACTTGGCAATATTCATATTTAAAACAACAATTTTACCTTGTTCTAATATATCTTTAAAACCAAAGAAATTTAAGGATTTTTTTT
>CANQXC010000109.1 GCA_947627785.1 uncultured Clostridia bacterium
AGAAAAATTTGACAAAAAAATTAAGCATTTTTAATGCTTACACAGATTTTTTTAATTTGCAACTGTCAAATTTCCGTTTATAGCAATTTTATCACATTCAAATAATTGTTTTAATTGTTCTTCCGTTACACATCCAAATTCCTCTATAAAATTTATTATCTTTGTTTCTTTATCTTTTATTTCCATACACTTGAATCTCCTTTACAAAAAAAAATAGAATCCACTTGGACTCATTTTAAGAAAAATCATTGACTTTTTTTATTTTTTTTTGTATAATACTTATAGAAGATACACAACCACAGAGAGTGGCGTGTTCAGAGTTTTTATAAATACATCTCTAACCGCGAAGCAGAGATGTATTTTTCTTTTTGTCTATTTTTCTTATTGTAACAACTAATGCTACGAATAAGGTAAATGCGATAGCAGTTACTATGACAAGTTCAAAAAATAATATGTAGATGAAAATCAAATAAATTTGCTCTATCAACATATACGCATCACCTCCTCATATCTAGGATAATGACACGCCATCCTCTGCTCTGTGTATCTTCATGAAATGTATTATATAATTGTTTTTTCAAAAAGTCAACATTAAACAATTATTCTTTTTAAAATACCATATATTAGTTTTTTATTTTCTTTAATTTCATATATTCTTATTAATACTTTATCAAATAAATGTGGGATGTTATTAAAATTTGCAGGTACTCTTGTCAGGCATGTTACTTTTGAATTTTCAAGTTGTACTATTATTCCACTTCTCTGTTTTGGATAGCCTATTACTTTTCCTATATATTCTCCTCCTTCTGTTATATATTTTCTTATATTTTTATATGGATTTTCTATTAAGTCTTTTGCAGATAATTCAAATGTCTCATTTTCAATATTAATCTTTTTTATTCTAACAGTTAAATTGTCTCCTACAGTATAATAATTCTTTGCATTTACAATAAAAGTATGGCTTAAATTGTCTACTGGTATAATTACTTCTATACCATATAAATCTACAATTATATATTTTCTAGCTACAGCAACTATCCTTACCTTTACAATATCATTTTCTTTTAATTTTGGTATTTCAATTCTTTGTCTTAATTCCATAGCTTCTTTTCTACTTGCTATTGCAATATTAGAAATTTCATCATATTCAATTACAATGAAATCCACCTTTGCACCAATCATGCCTCTTATTAAGGATTTACTTTGTTTTTTTACGCCTAGATAATTAATCGGTATTAGTACTTTAGTATTTTCATACCACAGTATTGCACATGGTATCATCTTATTTTGTAATTTGTAATACTCATCTTCTATACCTACAATATGTCCTGTTAAAATTCTTTTTTCCTCTTTACTTCTTAATATTTCCATATACATCATCTCCATAAAAAATACACCTGTGTTTTCACAGATGTATGATATATATTTTTTACTTATATAATTTGTGTGGCTATTCTTCAGCAATTAAGTTTGATTGTCCTATTATTTTTTCTAGTTCATTTGGACTAGCATTTTTTATTTTGTTGAAAGATATATTTGTATAATAAACTTTAATTTTATCTTTGCAATCTTTAATATCAGTGTTTTTATTTATTATTATTTCTGACTTGAAATGAGGGTTGTGTCCGCTATTTAATTGAGCCATAGAATCCCAAGTTTCAAAATGACTATGAATTTTATTTTGTAACAACATTTTCCCATTTATAAAAATTAAAGTTTCATTATCTGTATTAACTGTTTGAAAAGATAATGTAACTAAACTTGAACAACTAAAAGAACATATAATATTATCATTTTCAATTTTACATTCTATTAGCCTACCATCAAACTTAACATTAGTTTCAATATTTTTATATGAAGTATTTGCAACAAATACCAATAATAAGAAAATGAAAGTAGCAACGATTACTATTATTATTCGATTTTTTATTTTCCTGTTTTTATCAGATTCTTTTGCAATACTTATAATGTTTTCGTTTGCTTTTTCTTGATACTCTTGCTCATTTAGATGTTCTCCACTTAATAATTCATTTACACTAATTCCAAGATAATTACACAATTCAAGCATAACAGATGAATCTGGCATTCCTCTACCTGTTTCCCATTTTGAAATAGACTTGTAAGACATGTTTAACTTTTCTGCTAATTGTACTTGTGTAAGACTTTTTTCTTTTCTACATTCTGCAATAAATTTTCCAATTTTTTCTTGATTCATAATTTTTCCTCCTTCAATTATAATTTAATAAAATTATAACTAAAAGACATAATAATGGTAACTCACTATTAGTAGAATACTATATTTTATATACTCTACTAATAGTAGTACTCAACAATTTACTATTTATCTGACTTATACAAATTTATTTAACACCTTATTTACAAATATGTGTAGTCATTTCATACCAGTTTATCAATTCACCACATTTAGGACATTTGTGTTCAGCTATTTTCTCACTAATCCATTGAGAAACTCCAACTTCTTTCATTCGTAATGAATCTGTAATAACTTTAGAATGATTGCAAATCCCATTGATAATAGGTTTTGTACTAAACTCTTTTAACTTATCACAAGGAAATTCATTACACTCGTAACAACGCTTAACATTGTGCTTTGTAGCACAATCCAAAAATTTATGTTCAGCACAGTTTTTACATTTATCTCGTACAAAATCAGAAAAGCAACCATGACAATCATCTGGAAAAGCTGGACAAGCTCCACAAAACAAACCACATATAGATGCACATTCTTCATTAGGAACTCTTTTCATAATACTTATCCTCCCTATAACTTACTATTTATTTTATTAAATTATATCACATCCTAAAAGTCTTTAAAAGATAACTTCGCTTTTTCATTAATTCTATTTTCCTTTTTTAATTCTGTTTTTGGATTTTCCCATTCTGGTGTATATTCATTTATTACATTATCTTTAAGTTCCTTTGCTAAGTGATGTTCTGTATATATTTTTTTATCAATCATATAAGGTTTGTTACCTCTTAATATTATAATTAGTTTATTATATGGTACTCTTAAGACTTCATCTGGGTTTAATAGCTTTCTTTGTATATTTGCAATATTTTTTTGTCCATATTGTATTTCTCCATCTATTCCTGCATCTTTTCTTATAGACATATTCTCTACTGTTGCTACTCCCAATAAATTAGAAATATATTCTGCTGTTGCCATATCAGTACATCCTAATGATATTCTTGTATCACAGTTTCCAACTATCTCTTGCCAAATATCTCCTGGATAACGATTTTTTAGTTGTGCTATATTTTGAATTACTGGAATTATACCTATTGCACGACTTCTAGCTGTAGAAATTTTTTTCTGGAAATCAGGAATTGCACCAATATTAGCAAACTCATCAAGTAGCATAAATACCTCTACATCACATTTTCCACTAGGCTGATTGTCTGCATATCTTACTAATTTTATAAATAAGAATGTGTAGAATAATGAGGATAAAAAATCATAAGTTCCACCATCCATATCAGATGTAATTACAAAATATGCACATTTTTTCTTTGCTGGAAGTGTTAAATCAATATCAGTATTTGATGTAATTTTCTGTACTAATTCATTTTGAAATGCTTGTAATCTTGTCCCAAGTCCTGTTAAAACACTTGCTTTTATTGTATCTGAACTTTGTGCAAATATATTATATGACATTCTAGCTGGTGAATCTTGATGCAGACTATTAAACATATCTTTTATTTCTGATACATCTTTACCTGCTATTTTTAAATAAATATCTGCTAATGTATTTGTATCAATCATTTTCTCTTTAAAATATAATATAAATGCTTTTAATAGGTTTTCTTCAGCTCGTGGCCAAAAGTCATCGCTGTTTTTATTATGTTTTTGCGTATTTGAAATTATGATATCTGCTGTATTTTGAGCATCATTTATATTTTCAATCTCTGCCAATGGATTCCACCTGTCAGAATGAGACATATCACATAAATTAAATACTTTTACTATATAGCCTTTCTTTTTTAACATATAAGACGTTTTTTTATATAGTTCTCCTTTAGGATCAGTTATAATCATTGATTTGCCATACTCGCATAATTGCAGTATATTAGGTAAAATAAATCCTATTGATTTCATGCTGCCGTGAACTTCCTACCACAAGAACATTTTTATTAAAATAACTATTAAATGGAAGAACCACATCCTTTTCATTACTTTTTCCAAGTAATATTCCTGGTTCATTATTTAATCCTAAAATTCTACTTGCCTCATCATTATTTAGCCAATTGGCTGTCCCATAAGTTCCATCTTCTAATTTTATTTTAATTCCTTTTTGAGCTTCTTTATTTTTAAAAATGAGAAATAATATTACTATGTATATTAAAATTGAAATTATGGCCATTATTGTTAAAATTAAAGCATAAATTCTTGATGTTAACGTGATTGTTCTTTGAAAGCATTGTTCTAACACTAAGAAATAATTTTTTACATTGAAAGATATTATAATATTAAAAAAAAGCAAAAAAAAGAAAGATACATACGCAATTATCTTCTTAATCATATATATTAAATTCTCCTTTTATATATTTTGTATAATCAACTGGTATATAATTTACACCTTTTATTCTATTAATCAATATTAAAGATATATTTTTAGAATATATAATATCCACACACTTATCTCTGTTTTCTAAAAGAAAATATTTTATTGTAGATAATCTTTCAGTATCAATAAAAATTAAAGGAAATATAAATCTATCATTTTTTATATAATAATCGCAGAAATCATATTCAGATAGGAAAACTTTATTCTTATACATCTTTCTAAATAACTTTTGATAATCTATTTTATTAATATGTTCTAATAATTCCAAGTTATCTTCATTAAATGGAATTACATATAATCTATCTAATCCAAATACAAAATCATTTACGTCTATCATATCTATATTTTCACAAAATATAATAACATTATTAAATTTTCTCTCTTTTCTAATATCATAAATTACTGATTGGATATACTTACTTGTATGCTTTCTTGAAATATAATAAGTTAAGTAGTCCACTTTATCTATATTCATAATTCCTATATACCTTCGAGAAGTTATAGTAAATACTTGTTTATCCTTAATATCTATTGATGGAACAAACCTAATATTATTATTACTATAAAATCTTGCTGCAAATGAACTAATTATTTTTTGTCTTTCAACATATGTTTTTTCATAAGAGATTCTACTACATTTATAACCTAGATTCTCAAGATACTTCTTTCCTTCGTTTCCTATTGTTACATACCATTTTATTTTTCTTAAGTACATTCTATTTATAAGGCATTTAATTTTATTCTTATAATATTGTTTATTAGAATATAAATATTTAAAATCTGATACCTTGACATATTTATATTTATTAACAAACAATAATATCTCTAAATCTTTTTCATTTAATGTTCCTATAAACATCACTCTCACTTTCATAAAATAAACATGGCTAGTGCCACGATATTCTATCGTGTCTCTATCCTCCTATGCAATTTTTTTTAAAAAAGAGGTATTTTTCAATGCTTTAACTATACTAATAATATATAAAAATCACTTTCTTTTTTTATTTAAAATTTTATATATGTTTTTATCCAATTTTTTCCATAAAATCTGCAATATATGAGCTATCCACCACGAAAACTTCTGTATGTGGATAATTAGAATAAAACCCTTTAACGCAGTAAAACATTGAATTTATATTGTCATCTTTTATTGTTTCAGACAAAATCAAACCATCAGAAATCGGCTTGATAAACTTATTATCTACATCCCAATTTTTTTGATTATCATATATTTTTATATATATAAATACCTCCCCCTGAAAGGCTCTACTGTATGGCTTCGTAATTTCTGCTATATTTAGCATAATTCTTTTGTATGTAAAGTTATTAATTTGTTTATATTTTGGCATTGTTTCTGGAATATATATTCTTAAAGCCACATCATCATAAGTAGCAATATATCTATTATCAAGAGTATCAATCTTGTCATTATCATTCTTAATTTTACTATTATATATCTTTATCTCATTTAAAATATTATATCTTCTTTTTTCTATATTTCTTAATAAATCTTCTGTTTGCTCATTAGTTGGATTATTCTTTTTTATGAATGTATAAATTTCTCCTTGCAAATTTATCAATTCTTTTAATAATTTATCTTCTATTATCATATTTTTTCCTTTCGTATTTTATAAAATTTGAAGGGCAAAGTTTATTAAATTTATTCTGTTACTATTTGTTTATATTCTTCTAAGATAGCTTTTTCAATTATAGCTCGACTCTGTGCATTAATAGGATGATAAAATTCTATAAATTTAGATTTTCCTTTCCTATTATTCAATTTTGCTGGCATAGCAATAAATATGCCCCTTGCTCCATTAATGACTTTTATTCCTTTTAATATAATGCTATTATTTAATACAATATTAGCATAGGCTAATAGCTTACCCTTATTCTCCATTTTGAAAATTCTTACTTCTGTAATCTCCATAAACATTCCTCCTAAAAAATAAACTTTGAAGGGCAAAATTCATTTTTTAATATCCAGTATTAAAAACCTGTATTGGGTAGTTCTGGTTCGCTTGGAGCATTTATAAATGTTAATTCTGCAATTTGACCATCTTCTGTAATAGAAACTGTCTGTGGCCTTGCATCCTTTATAAAATGTTCAGGTGCTTCATATTCATAAATAGTATATTCTCCATATGGTAAATTTTCGGTTAATAAACTTCCTGTTTCGTCAGTTGTATACATACCCATTGCTTCTCCTTTTGAATTGAAAACTAAAAATTTGGTATTAGCTAAAGGTGAATTTGCTGGTAAATCTAGTATTTTACTATATGCACCTGATAATTTATTGATTTTTATTTTTCCATATATTTTTGTGTTTTCAACAGTTATATCTTTTATTTCATCTTCTTCTAATATAACTGTTTGAGTTTCTTCTGTTAATACATATGCTTTATTACTAATTGTTTCTTTTATTGTATATTCATCATCTATAGGTAATCTTTTTGAAGTTGCTTTTCCTTCACTATCTGTTGTAATAGTATCTACTAATTCATTTTTGCTATTATAAATTTCAAATGTAACGTCTGGTATAAATACTTTATTATTTTCACTATCTACTTTTATGACTTGAATTTGACCTTTTTTCTTTTCATTTTCAAATTTTATTTCTTTTATTTCATCTTCTTGTAAAGTAACTTCTATTACATCTACTGTTAATGCATAATCTTTATTTGTTTCTGTTTCTTTTATTATGTATTTTTTGTCTATTCTAAGTCTATCTGTAATAGCTTCCCCATTTTCATCTGTAATTAAAGTTTGAACTAAATTATTTTCCTCATCGTAAACTTCAAATTTAACTCCTTCTAATTTTACCTCATTATTGTCTTTATCAACCTTTATTACTTTTATTTGTCCTTTCTTTAATTCATTTGTAAATTGTACAGTTGTAATTTCATTTGCTTTTAATTCTATAGTTTGAGGTGTATCATTTAATGAGTAATTTTTTAGTGTTTCTATTTCTCTTAATGTTAATTTATTATAATCTCTAACAGCATATTTATTTGTATATGCTTCACCATTATTATCTGTTGTAATTGTTTCCAACAAATTACCATCTTCATCTAAAACCTCAAATTTAACACCTGCTAATTTTATTTCATTATCATCTTCATCAACTTTAATTACTTTTATTTGTCCCTTTTTTAATTCATTCTCAACTTCAACATCAGTTGTTTTATCATATTCTATCTTTACATCTATTTCATCAGCTAGGTTATACCACTTATTCGTTGTTTTTTCTATTAGTCTATAATTACCTATTCTAAGTTTTCCAATTAGTATTTCACCATTAACATCTGTAATGTATGTTCCAATTATTTTGCCAAATTCTTCACTATATAAGTCAAATTCTACATTACCTAAAGCAACCCTATTATTATCTTTATCAATTTTATATACCTTTAATTTACCCTCTTTATGTTTATTTGTAATAGTTACATTTGTTATCATATTTTCTTTTAAGGTTACTGTAATTTTTTTCTCATTTAAAAGGTATTTTTCTGATGTACTTATTTCCTGAATAATATATTCCTCATCTATTGGCAATCTTTTACTTATTGCTTCACCATTTTTGTCTGTTACTAATGTGTCCACTACTTTGCCTTTGCTATCAAGTATATTAAACTTAACATTTGGTATTTTTATTTCGTTATAGTCTTCATCTATTTTTATAACTCTTACCTGCCCTTTTTTCTTTTCATTTGTAAATTGAACTTCTGTAATTTGATTCTCAGTTAGTGTTATTGTTTTTTCTTCTGTATTTAATACATAATTTTGTAATGTTTTTACTTCTTGAACAGTATAAGTCTCATTTATTGGTAATCTTTTACTAACTGCTTCGCCATTTTGGTCTGTTACTAATTTATCAACTACATTTCCTTTACTATCAAGAATGTTAAACTCTACACCTTGTAACTTTATTTCATTATTATCTTTATCTACTTTAATAACTTTTACTTGTCCTTTTCTTTTCTCGTTTGTAACCTCAATTTCAGTTGTTTTATTATATTCTGCAATTACATTAACAATTTCATCCTTTAACACATAGTCTGCATTGTTCTTAATCTCCTTTAATAAATAGTCTCCTTGATATAAATTATTAAATGTAACTATGCCACTCGCATCAGTTGTAGCTGTTCCAATTACTGTGCCATCACTTTTTGATAATTCAAAAATAGTAGATGGAATTGGAGCATTTGTATCCACATCTACTTTTCTTACTTTTATGCTACAAGTATTACCTTTTAAAGACAATGTATCTATACTATTAGTTAATGTAACTGGATCTGTTGTTATTGCATAATTTTGTAATTTTTCATTATATGTTTTACCATAAAATATTGGATATGACTTAGTATTTACATTTGCTAATATTTTTCCATTTATATCACCAGTTTCAATAGAATTTTTAGGTATCCTAATTTGGAAAGTTTCTCCAGGATTAAATTGGCTCTTTTCTATTCCTGATGTGTCAGTTGTTTTAGTTTGAGCTGGAAATCCTGTTATTACTATGTTATATGAAGAAATATCTACATTTGATGTTACATTGTAATTCTGTATATAAAATTCTCCTTCAAGGAAAATATCTCCAGATTTTTCTATCGTAGATACTGGAGTTTTATATGTTCTTGTACCATTTTCTCCTTCATTTACTAACCTTTTCATTAAATCAACTGTTCTTCTTCCCGTTTCATCTATTCCATAGTAGTTATTTACATCCGTCTGACCTAAAATATCATATATTGCAGTCTTTGTAGCTTGATATGCATAAGTCCAATCATCAACTCCTAATTCTTGAGCTGTATGATATGGATATCCTGCAGTTGCAACTCTCCAAATTTTATTATATAATTCATCATCTTGTAACAAATGTGATACATTAACATTATGAAGGAAACTATTATCAGCACCTGCTCTATCACGATTTAAACAATATGCTGGATAAAATGTATTATTTTTATCATAGTACCCGTACTAAGTGTGTTGCCATAGCATAATCTCCACTTTCACTATTTCTTACATGACTTGGCACCATTCCATATCCAGTTAACTTTATATCCTCCCCCAAAGTACAATTATCATTCGCTAAACTTGTTATAGGTACTAAATAATTTGTTATCATCAAAATAATTAGTAGTATAATCATAAATTTATTTTTATTTATTAACTTATTCATTTTTTCCTCCTAACTAAAAAACAAATAGTATTAAAATATACTATTTGCTTTAAATTTTAATATTTTATTGACCTGTAATCTTTGCATATGATCTGACTTGGAATATAAATTCCTCACCATTTGCTGTTAGCCCATATTCTGTTTCTGCATAATAATGTATTGTAAAATCCTCACTGTTATACACTACATTTTGTACATTAGTTCTATTAGCAGTAAAATATCTATCACTAATAATAGAACTATCCTCTACGATTTTTACGTTCTTATATCCAAATTCTTGAATTGCATCTTCTATTAGTCCTTTCAACTTCGCAATTTCTTCTGGATTTTTTTTAAAACATGTATATCCACCATTTAATGCTGGATAATATCTATCGTATTTTGAAAAATCTAATTGTATAATTTCTTCATTCGTTTCTTGGTCAGCCATTGGCTGTTCTTCCTGTTTAATTTCTTCGTGTACTACATATTGATTTTCTTGATTATTTACTTCTTTCGTTTCTATATTATTTTTTTCTTCCGTTTCTGTTTTTTTCTGTTGACTTGTGTTAGTTACTACATTCTTTTCTTTATTTACAAAGTCCACAATATCTACATTACTTTCATTGTCCAATATTTCTTTTTTACTTTCATCTTCATCTATTATTTCTGTAATATTTATGCTGGTATTAACTTCTATATTATCATTATTCATTGCAGTATTATAAATTTCAATATTTTCTTCTTTAAATTCATTTTCTACCAAAGTTTGATTATTTTTACTAATCATGCCAAAGAATATAACTATCATACATATAAAAGCAAGATAGATTATTATAATATATAAATATTTTTTCATTTTCATCACCTTGCATAATATTATAGATAAATATTTTACTAAAAGTCAAGTCCAACAAAAAACTTTTTTAAATTTCTTTTGCTAAAATACATAATCGATTATCTGGTTTATTATTTATACAAGTAATTAGAGTTAATCTATTATCATTTGTATTTTCAATAACAGACCAATCTGTTGATGATATTATTTTATTCTCACATACTATATATGTTCTTATTCCAAATTTAGTTTTATAAATAATCTCATCTCCAGTTTGCAATTCATTTATTCTTTCAAAATAATGCACATATTGCGAACGATTATGACTTGCTAATGCTACATTTCCACTCCAATAACTACTTTCAGAAAAATGTCCTATTGCCTCTTTTAATACGTTTTCACTTGTACCTTCTTGAATTGGTGCAGTTAAATTTAATTTTGGAATTTCCAATATTCCAATAATATTATCATTTATTTCTAACTCATTTTTTGTTATTATTTCTATATCATCTTGTTTTGCTGTATTAATTATACTATTTGCAATCTCTAATTGTTTTTCTTTATTTTCATTTGTTTTTCTACCAAAATAGTACATACTTATCGTTGATACAATTATAAATAATAATAACAATAATAGTATTACTAAGACTATTTTTCTTCCTCTCATTTCATCACCTCCCTATAAAAATTTTTCTTTATGTAATCTGCTACAACCGAAAACGGAGTAGAAGCATTAACCATTCTTTTAACATCTTCAATTGAAAATGGATCAAAAATAATATCATAAATTCCTAATATTAAAGCATCTTTTAACTCTTTTGCTTTTGAATTTTCTAACAGTAAAATTACTCTAATATTCTTTTTTCGAACTTGATACATAAATTCCTTGAAATTGTATTTATTATTTTGTACACTTGCAATTAATATTGTTGCTTCATCTTCCTCCAATATATAATCTGTATAGTAAACAACTCTACTATTCTTAATATTCTTGTTCAATTCTTTATCTAATTGTTCATTCCCTGTAAAAATTAAAATCACATTTAAAACCTCCTTAAAATTTTTGTATAAAAATAACACCTACCATTTAAGGTAAGTGTATATATTAATCATTTTTTCTTGTCTTTTTATAAATTACATTTACTACTAATATTATCAATGATGCAGTTCCTAATACCTTCCCAACATCAGACTCTTTGTATCCCTTCTCTTTTACATATGTTTCTATATCTCCAGCCGAAAACATTCCTTCAGAAATTAATATTTCATCTTTCTTTTCTAGCCAGCCATAAATATCTAAATATCCATGTGTCCATCTTCTAACATAAGCAACTTTTCGTATCGAACTAATATCAGTATCTGTATATTCACTTAAAATATTTAATATAAAATCTCTGTTTTCATCATTTATATATAGAATTATGCTATCTCGCCATAGCATATGAAATGTTATTATTAAATTAAATATACATATTAACACAATTATTTTATATATATTCTTTTTTATCCAATTATACATTTTTTTATTAATCTCCTAGATTGTTGTACTAATCTTCAATTATTTCTATTGATTTTAGTTTTAATTCATCAAGAGATACATTTGAATTTTCATATTGCACTTTTACAATTTTCCCATTTTGTAAATTTCCAATTATTTGCGTATTCTCTGTAATATATGCTTTTACTGCAAATGGAAAATTATATTCTGTATCAGAGTTAGTATTATCATATAAACTATATTTTAAATATATATACCCTGATTCTGGATAAATATCTCCAATTATTAATTCTGAAGAATATTTGCTATCACCATTTAAAACATCTTTTTTCATTTTATTATAATCATCTGATTTTAGAACAATAATTGCATTGTCTTTTGTATCTAATTCATTTTCTCTTATAGAATACTTTTTTAAATCTCCTTTACAAATGATTATATCTCCTTCTTGAATATAACTTGTATCATATTTTTCTGATGTATAATAATCTATACATTCTTGATTTTTATTTTCAATATTCGCTCTTGTATATTCATCCATTTGAAATCCATACTCGCCAAAATGCTGTCCGTTAAATATATAAATATATCCATTATAATTTAGTTCTACCATTCCTTGAACAACTGTATCTTCGATAACTTCTGTAATTTCATTCTGTTTAGACATATCATCTCTAATGATTCCTCCTTTATCATAAATTACAGAATAATTATTAGAATTTTCTGTATTTTCTAACTTTTTATCTTTATTAAAAATTACTACAACAGACAACAATATTACTAATATAGCACAAATTACAATAATAATGATTTTTTTCTGCATATATAAATCTCCCTTATAACTTACTATTTGTCTAATTATTTCACATTTTTTAAGGAATTGCAATAACTTCTAATGGATTAATATAATTTCTAGTTGTATATGGACCTTTTGTTATTGAAATATGTAAGTGATTTCCTGTTGAGTATATTCCAGTTGTTCCAACGCCACCAATATGTTGTCCTTCTGTAACTTCTTGATTTATCTTAACATTTACACTGTAAAGATGCATAAATATATAATCATATGTATTATCTCTTATAACAAGTGTATTGCCGGTATAATCGTTCCAATAACTTGCAACAACTATACCATTTGTTGGACAAGCTACAGGAGTATTTTGTGGTGCTGGTATATCAATACCATTATGAAAACTTCCCTTTGCACCGAGTAATAGGATGTACTCTATAGCCATAATCACTTGAAATATTTGTATAACCTGGAACAGGCCATTTTGTACCATAATTGCTATAATTATCATAATTTATATTATTTTCATTAAGCCACTGCAAATTTTCGGTTCCATTCTTTAAACCATTTGCAGCTTGTATTACAATTTGCATATCTAATTCTAAGTCCTCCTCTGAAACACCTAATACATCTTTTAAATAATCTCTTAATAAACTATATTCTTCGTCTACTAATGTTGTAGTTTTCAAAACTTCTTTTGTAATTCGTATATCTCCGTTCTTCATTTATTTCTTCCACATAATCGAATTTATAATGTCCTAAAAAAGTTATACTATCAGTAATCAATTTTACACTTTGCTCACTTACTTTCTCCCAACTTACATTACCTTCTTCATCAACTATCTTCTTCTCTGTTAATATTGTACTTGTCTTATAATAGTATTGTGATTTAAAATTATTTGCTATTTTATTTATTTGATTCTTTGTTATTGGAGTATCTTCTGTTATGTTATGAAATATCATTAAAGAATATATTTGTTCTCCTGTAATAGACTTTCCTAACTCTGATGAGTCTACCTCTACATTATCGCTTGTTTTCTCTCCATCTACATATACATCATAATTTGATGCACATACACTTTCACAGTAGTCCTCAAATTCTTCTTCGCTATATTTTATCTCTCCATCTTTATTAGAAAATTCAACAAATATTGCATCAATTATTAATATAATAAAAAAAAATATAAATAGGAATAATGCTATATATGGAATAAAAGGCTTTAATACCAGAAGCACTATTTGAAATATTTTTTTACATATTTTTTTCATTGTACTATTGTTATCATTATTCATTGTCATCACCATTTTCTTCTAAATCAATTTTATGTTTTATATCTTTTTGTACAATAACAACATTATCCTTTTTTACATTATTAGAATTATTATTGAAATTTCCTTCTGCTAAATTAGCTCCAAATTCCAAATAACTTTTTGTACCTTTTACAGCTCCTTTAAATGTATTTTCAGCCACCTTCATAACTTTATCCTTATTTATTGATGTCTTATTAAGTATTTCGTTCGTATTTGTTATATTGTTAACATTATTATTTACTGTATTTCTAATTGGATTATTATTTCCATTATAATCCATTTCATCAGATAAATTGCTTTGTGGATGTACAAAATTTTTAACATTACCCACAAAATTGTTTATCTTATTTCTATTATTAGGATTTGTAAATTGTGTTTTTATTGCATTGATTGAATATACAGCACCTTTACCTAATACTGCTGCTAAGCCCATTCCCCTCATAGATATATCGTTATTATCAAGTCCAGCAATTCTACTTGTAAGATTTTGTAAGCAATTCATTAACACATCAGCAATAGGTAATAACATCATAGCCCAAATTAGGGTTACTGCCCATCCAGCAGTTGTTGATATGAATGAAGAAAATAATAAAAATACAAAACAATATATAAATTGCATAAAAACATTCATCATTATTTGACCACTCCAAATTGCTGCTGCTGTTACATTCTTATTTATTATCCAAAGCCCTACAACTATTGGCGTAAATATTGTAAAAACAATTAGAGTAAATTCTCTTACAATGAACTTAATATTTAGTTTTACAAAAATATATATGAACATACTAATTACCAGTGCTGTTGTTATCGGATTTCCAGTTGCTATACTTGATAAAAATTCATTATCTAATAAATTATCTATGTTATAACCACTAACAATGTTAGATAACATATTGACTAATGAATTATTCAAGAATAATAGCACCTTTATAAAAATTGGTGCAATTGCTATTGCAACTCCACCAAATAACAAATTTACTAAATTTTCCTTTGCTTCATTTCTTTTAATTGTGCTTATACTAGATGCTATCATTTTATAGGAAATTATTATTACTGCTATTAAAATTAAACTTCCAGAAATATATGCAAAAACCTTATACCAAATCATTATTTTTTGCCATTGTAAAAATGAGAATGGAGAAATATTACTTGTATTATGGAACAGCATATTTTCATAGCTTTTAAAACCTATATCTAAATTTTCATCAGTTACTATATTAAGAACAGCCTGTGCAATCCCTCCAATAGTTTTAGCTATTGTTTTATCAAATAATGAACCTTCCTCCTGATTTATTATTTCTTTTATATCTAATTCATCCTCTGCAAAACAACTAACTGTAGTAAATAGCATTACTATAATAAAAAGAATAAAAATCCTTTTTAATACTTTTTTCAAACAATCACCTCCCATTCTATGTAAATACAAAACTTCTTTCAAAATTTGTAATTTCAAATTTAATAGCTGTTACACTACCATTTAATGACATAATTGCCTCACCAGGTTTCGCCATTGTAAGGAAATCCTTTGTCCCATCGGATAAATGAAAAAAATCAACTACACTACGCGAATTTTGTTTAAAAATATATATTATTGAACATATATTAATAATTGTTCTACCGTTCTTCCGAAGATAAAAACTCATCTATAAACTGACTCGCTATGTGTAAAGATGTTAAATACTTTCTTCCGTCTTCTTGCTACATTTACTAAAAATTCTGCTGATTCTTGATATTTTAAAAATAACCATGCTTCATCGCAAACTATTATTTTCTTTTTTTCTTTATTCTTTAACACAAATTTTTGCCAAGCCCAACTAAGTAAGACAAAAGATGCATATAATTTCGTAAATTCATCTTTTATTTCACTCATGTCAAAACTTACAATATCTGTATTAGGAGTAATTGTACTTTCACAATCAAAAATTCCTAAAGAGTTACCTTTTAAAAAAGGTATCAATAATTGAGCAAGTTCAGGACAATTATTTCTTTCTGCTATTTTCTTTTGAAAGTCTGTTAACGTAGGCATTTTTTTCTTTATTCTACCTATAACAAATTTTCCATTTTCTAGTTTTCCACCTTCTTTTAAAAAAAGTGAATTAACATCTGCTGTAATTCCTTTATCTGCATATATTTGATTTATAACAATTTCTATTTCTGTTATTTCATTAGCATTTAATGTTCTATTCATATAATTTCTACATATAGTTGCAAGCAATGCTCTAATTTCCGATATCTTATCTAGTATATTTACAAATTCCTGATTTCCTTTTTTATCAATTTCTAATTCAAAAGGATTTATTCCTGTTGTTTCTCCGTTGTCTAATTTTTATAACTCTACCACCAAGTTGTTTGCATAATTTTGCATATTCTCCTTCAACATCTAGGAAGAATATTTTTGAACCATTAGATATCATATTTCTTGCAGACATTAACTTTAATGCAACACTCTTTCCACTACCACTTGTGCCACAAACAAAAACATGTGGATTTGGTAATGCTGGAGGTCCTATAAAAGTATTAATATATACTGGTGCATTAGTAAATATGTTTCTGCCTATAAATATCCCTGTATCATGTGATAAATTTGGACTTGATACTGGAATTAATGTTGCTATTCCTCCTGTAGTCATATTTCTTTCAAAATTTTGTATAGGTTTTTCTCCAAGAGGTAGAACATTTTTCCAACTTTCCATTTGCCTAAATGTTAAACATCTTACCATTGCAGTTTTCTTTGCAAATTCATCTTCTATTAGTAAAGTTTTAGCATCTAATTCTTCCTTTGTTTTTGCATTTACTCTTATGAAAATTGTTACAAAAAATAACCTATCTCTGTTCGTTTGTATTAACATTCTTAGTTCTTCTAAATCAGATATCATCTGCTCTAGTTCTGGTAAATGTGCTATATTTCCCTGTTTTTGATATGTTTGATACTGGCTCTGATGCTGTACTAATTTTTTAGTTAATTGATTTATAACACTTGAATTTGGCAACGTTTCTACTTTTATTGAAATATTTATATCTCCAAGCCTTGATATATCATCTAACCAACCTATCCAAGTTTGATCTGGATAAACTGTTATTGCAAATTGTCTTGAATATTTATTGTGTCCTAAATATGTATAATCTGAAAACTCTTGAATACTATCAGGAACTAAAACATTTGATAATTTAGGAATATTTCTAAATATATCAATTTCATTTTTCTTAGCCCTTTTTATTTTTCTTTGTTTTTCCAACATATAGATTCTCCCCACCATCCTTTAATAAATCTAATTTAACTTTTGAATTTTTATTTAATTCTCTAAAAATTAAATTATACAATTCTTTTTCATCTAGTATTTCAGTTTGAATTTTAGCTCTTAACATATTGTTCTTAAAAGAATTGCATAATCTAAAAAGTTCATTACTAGCATCTTCTAATAATCCATCATAACTTATAATTGCATAATTTTTAACAACAGTTATGTTTTTATTCTCCATTAAGTTTTGTAAATAATTAATCATATATTCTTTATATTCATTTGCTTTATATGAATCTAGCTCATTTTCTCTCATAATATTTATTATTTTACTTGTATCAATAGTCTCAGTCGTGTTATAAAACTGTATTGGATAGTCTATTGATAATGCTGTTTGTATAAGTACATTTTCAATTGTTTCCTGCTCGGCATCAGATAACATATGATAGTCAATATTGCCAAGCCTTAAAATACAAGAATATCTATTACCCATTTTTAATAAATTATCTTTTATTTGTATATTAAGTATATCTGCCATATTCTTATTTTTTTTATTTCTAATATCTTTTTCTATTAAATTTTTACTGGATTCATTCTTCTTGATTTCTGAATATATAATCGCAATTATAAAGAACATAATAGATAAAGCAATTAAAATTGTGATTGTTAACATTCTAACACCTCTCATATATAAATTTTTTCTTTCTAACTAAAAATTTTAACCAATAAAAAAAGAACTTATCAAAATTTAGTTCTCTTACTTTAAAAAATGCACATAATAGGAAAAAGAAACCTAATATTGAAATAATTAGCATCTTAAAAATTATATTTATTGGTACTGCAAATATTCCTAGTAAACTACAACATAGCATTAAATATATAACTTGTCTTAAACTTAAATAACCACCAAAAATTTTTTCTTCATTCTTGGTATCGTATGGTATTTTAAATACTTTCATACACTCCCTCCTTAATTAGTTAATAGACTACCTGTAGAATTTGTAGCTACGTTAATTATTATTCCTGCAATTATTAATGATGCTCCTAATATAACTCCTCCACCACATATCCAAGCAAGACTACCTATACTTTCACTTCGTTTCTGTGGATTATTTGAATTTGCAATCATTTTAAGCGCTGCTACTACAACGCTAGCAAATATTAAAACTCCTCCTAATGGCATTGCAATACTTGTAATAACCCTTTTTATATTTTCGGTAGCAGCTGTTACCTCACTCGTTCCAATTGTTGAACTTTCTGTGGCCAAACATTGTGTTTGTATTGCAATCATTGCTAAAGTGCCTCCAATAGTTGTTAAAAACTTTCTTTTTTTCTTTAATTTAAACATAAAAAACCTCCTTTAATTTTTGTAAGGGCAAAAAATTAAAAAGGAACACTATATAATATATATAAATATAACTGGAATAAAAATTATAAGAACCAGTAATATTAATATACTTATACTAAATCTTAACATTTTACTTCTTATCTTTTGTGATTTTATTAGACAACCTGTAATGAGAATAATTAAAGATAATATAAGCAATGTTGTTAATATAATTAATGAAATAACAAATCCATAAAAGAATATATTAAATATTAAGTTACTAATATAATTATTTTTCACTAATAAACTCCTTTACTTTGTATTTTCAGTATATTTATTTATAAGACTTTTTTTGTAGTAAGATAGAAAATTATCAATTGTCTTCTTACTTTCAGCATCCTTACAGAGATTATATATATTGATTAATGTATTTCTTCTAAATAATGGCAATAGATAATTAAACCTACTATTATATATTTCATATAATGTATATATAATATCTTTTATCATAGCTATATTAGGATTTGTTTCCTCTATTATTTCAGGAGTATATAAAAAATCTAGTCTTTCTAAACAACAATAAAAATCTGCAGAAATTGCAGAACTCTTATTTATAATTAAATTAAATATATCATCTATCATCTTTATATCTATATCTTTCTCTCCGTAACAAAAATGTTTCATTCATGTTACTATTTGTTACATCACCGTTACATTGTAACGCTTTATATTTTAATCTATGTTTTCTAACTCGTGCTGCACTGCTTCCTTCTGTACCAATTAAATCCTGCATCTCACTAAGCATAAAAGTATTTTCGTTTAAATGTTCAATAGCAGTTGCTTTTTCTAATGCTGTTAATAGCAGTTTTATTATATTAACATCCTCATCTAACATTAATGCAATTTCTTCTGGAACACTATCACATAATTTTTCAAAAGAAAAAATTCCCTCTGATTTTAAGAGTTTTAACTGGAATTTTAAATATACAAGCAGAATTTTGTCTCCATCCGGTAACTTTCGTAAGAATTTACTTGTTTTATTTTCAAAAAAGGTGTCATATAACTTTAACCAATAATACTTTTTTTCACTCATCTTTTAACTCCTCATCTGATTTACTTCCTACTAAAATACAAGCATATAAAAAGAGGCTAATATTAGCCCCTAAAAATAAACCTAATAAAAATTGAATCATTTTTCTCGCCCTCCCATTATATGTTTTTATAAAAAATAAAATAAAAAAGACTTTACAATGGCAAAAGTAAAGTCTTTATATAAAATTGCTTTAAAGGGATATCCCTTTAGGCAAGAACTTCCGAATTGGTTGCGGGGGATGGACTCGGACCACCGACCTCAGGGTTATGAGCCCTGCGAGCTACCAACTGCTCCACCCCGCGATGTTAAATTAAATATTGCACTTTTTTTTGTCCCTTTAATGTCCCTTTATCAAATAAATTTTATTAACTTTTAAAAAGTTTTATTAAACTTAAAAGGATTAATCTCATGGACTGGCAAAATATACAATTATCAATGTTTTGCTGTGTTATCATGGGTTTCTGCATTTGTCAGTTTGGTCGTCATGACCTGATTATGAGCCCGACGAGCTACCAACTGCTCCACCCCGCGATGTATTTATTCATAACGTAGATATTATACATCTATTATAATATAATGTCAAGTATTTTTGCAAAATATTCATTTTATCTAAAAATTTAATATACAAATTATAATAACTATCTATCTACTTTATTTTTATTCCTTCGTATTCTAATCAAAGTAATTAATTTACTCTTTTTCAAATAAAAAGATACTATTCCCAATACAAAAACTATTAAAAATCCAATCCAAACAATATCTGCATATTCTCCTACATATGAAACAATCATTCCCCATGATGCTCCTGCAATCCTACCAAGTATGATTAATATTGTATTCCAAATTAAACTTCCAATTGTTGTTAAAGCTAAAAATAATCTTAATTCTATTTTGGCCATACCTGCTGGAATTGAAACTAAACTCCTTACAATTGGAATAAATCTTCCGAAAAAAATTGCAAACTTTCCTTTATTATCAAACCATACAAATGCCTTATGAATGTCTTCCATTTTTAAACCTAATATTTTTCCAATCATACTGTTTGCTATCATATCTATTTTTTCTTCATTTAAAACTCTACCTATGTAATATAAAACTATCGCCCCCAATAAAGAACCAATGGTGGAAGCTATAATAGTTCCAATTATAGTTATATTAGAAATTGTAGTAGCAAATCCCCCAAATGTTAAAATGACCTCTGATGGAATTGGAGGAAATATGTTTTCAATTGCTATTAATAAAATAATACCTAAGTAGCCGAACCTATTTATTGCTTCTATAATTACTGCTTCCATATTCTCTCCCTTTTCATTAAAATCTTCACTATTTAAAGCAAGCCCTTTACTTAATTTTATTCATTAAATAAAAAAATATTATATATTTTTAACATATCTACTTGTACAAATCTACTTCGGTATTATTATACTAAAAACTCTATCTAGGGATTTTGCTACTTGGCAATAAAAGGTTATTTGTCTACATATATTTTTTTAATAATACTTAGATTTTTACATAACAAAAAACTGGACACCTATTAGTACCCAGTTTCTTATACTTTTAATCATTAAATATTGCAGCAAATTCTTCTCCATCTACTTTTTCTTTTTCTAACAATAAATTTGCCACTGTATGCAATTTATCACTATGCATTGTTAAAATTTCTTTTGCTCTGTTGTATGCATTATCAATTATTCTCTTAACCTCTTCATCTATCTTAGCAGATGTTTCTTCACTATAATTTCTTGTCTGTGTCCAATCTCTGCCTAAAAATACTTCCTCTTGACCTGAACCAAACGTTATTGTTCCTAATGCATCACTCATACCATATTTAGTAACCATATCTCTTGCAATTTTTGATGCTCTTTCTATATCATTGCTTGCACCTGTTGAAATATCATCTAAGACAATACTTTCTGCTACTCTTCCACCCAATAATGAAATAATACTTTCTTCCATTTCTATTTTAGACATAAAGTTCTTATCTTCATCTGGTCTATACATTGTGTATCCACCAGCCATTCCTCTTGGAACTATTGATATTTGATGTATAATATCTTGTGTTGGTAAATAATGACTTACAACTGCATGACCTGCTTCATGGAATGCTACTAATTTGTTTTCCTTATCACTTCTTACCCTGCTCTTCTTTTCTGGTCCCATTGTTACTTTTATCATAGCATCTTCTACTTCTTGCATATTTATTTCTGTTTTATTTCGTCTTGCAGCTAAAAGTGATGCTTCATTCATTATATTCTCTAAGTCTGCACCTGAAAATCCTGCTGTATTTTTTGCTATTACTTTTAATTCTACATCGTCACCTAATTTTTTGTGCCTACTATGCACCTCTAATATTTCTTCTCTTGCCTTCACATCTGGTGCTGATACTACGATTTGTCTATCAAATCTTCCTGGTCTTAATAATGCTTTATCTAATACATCTGGTCTATTTGTTGCTGCTAATACTATAACTCCTTCATTTGCTGAAAAACCATCCATCTCTACTAATAATTGGTTTAATGTTTGTTCTCTTTCATCATGTCCTCCTCCTAAACCAGCTCCTCTTTGACGTCCTACTGCATCTATCTCATCTATGAAAACTATACAAGGTGCATTTCTTTTTGCTTGTTCAAATAAATCCCTTACTCTTGAAGCACCAACACCAACAAACATTTCTACAAAATCTGAACCACTTATTATAAAAAATGGTACTCCCGCTTCTCCTGCTACTGCTTTTGCTAAAAGAGTTTTTCCTGTTCCCGGATGACCTACTAATAATACTCCTTTAGGAATTCTTGCACCCATGTCTGTGAATTTCTTTGGCGATTTTAAAAATTCTACTATTTCTTGTAACTCTGCTTTTTCTTCATCAACACCTGCAACATCCTTGAAAGTAATCCTTCCTTTTTCTGTAGCATTCATTACTCTTGCTCTGCTTTTTCCAAATGACATTGTTTTATTGTTTCCACCTTGTGAAGAACTCGTTAATAAAAACCAGAATATAAAGAATACTATTATAATTGCAAATGGTGATAATAAACTTAATATTGTTATCCAAATTGATTGTGACTTTTCTTCAAATTCAAAGCTTTGATTTGCCAAATCATCACTTATTTCTGTCATAAAAGCATCTATACTAGGTATATTAACCTCTTTTTCAATATCATTCTCTTTTAATTTTACATATGCTTTATTTCCTTCTGCCTCCAGTTCTATACTCTCTACTCTTCCATTATTTATATATCCTACCAATTCATCATATGACATCTTAGTTTCTGAGTTTTCCATTATTGCAGATATTAATATTATGCAAACTATTCCTATAATCAGCCACATGACTATTGTTTTTAAATTACTTTTCATATTTTAACATTCCTTTCCATGGTGTAAATTAGTTTGAAAAAAATTTCATATTTTATAAATTTTAAAGTATACCATTATACTGATATTTGTATTATCTTTTATAATCTAAGATAACACAAAATAATATTTCTTTTTCCAAACCTTCACATTTCTTTTCTCTTGTTTCACTGTATAATATACCATACATACATTTTAAATTCAATACTTATATTAAGTTTTTATAAAATAAATTTTTCCTCTTTTTACATATATTTTAATTTGCTTTGTTGGCATTAAATATTTATTTCCAATATTTTTATCACACATTTTTATTACATCATCAATATTTATCTTTTCTACACCATTCGTTGTATGCAAAACCTCATTTATAGTATATAAAATTATTCTTCTTTTTATGACTAATTCTAAGATATTAAATTTTTTTAAATTTAAAATTATTTCATTTTCGCTTTTTTCTAATATTTCTTCATAGGTCTCCTTAGTTATTTTCTTTAAGTATTCATCCTCCTCAGTTGCAACATCTGATAATCTATTAATTGTTCTTATAATATTTTGATTAAATTCCTTTTTTATGTATGGTATTATTTCATTTCTTACTTTATTTCTATTATAAATATTTTCTTTATTAGATTCATCATACTTTGGGTTTAAATTATTTTCTTTACAATATTCCTCAATAACTGTTCTATCAGTTTCTATTAAAGGTCTTATATATTTTTCTTCCCTTTTTGCCTCTATACCTTTAAGTCCTGATATTCCGCTTCCTCTCAATATGTTTAATATTACAGTTTCCGCTTTATCATTGCTGTTATGTGCTGTCGCAATTTTATTTGAATTTGTTTTTTCTAAAATTTCATTAAAAAAATTATATCTTACCTCTCTTCCAGTCTCCTCAGTGCCTTTCTTTTCTTTTTTTGATAATTGTATTATATCCTCTTTTTTAACAAAACATTCTATTCCTAATTTGTTGCAAAATTCTTTCACATATTCTGTTTCACTATCTGCTACCTTACGTATCATGTGATTTATATGTGCTACAAATATTTCTATACCAAGCTCTTCCTTTAAATTGTACAATATATGTAATAAACATATTGAATCTGGTCCACCTGATACACCTACAACAATCCTATCTCCTTTTTGAATTAAATTATATTTTCTTATAGTTTTGCAAACATCATCTTTTAGCATACTAATTTTTTTCCTTTCTCGATAATCTAATAAAAATGTTTTATTCTCTATATTTTTCTGCATTGCTGAATTTTGTATAATTTCCCATCCATACTAATTCTACAGTTCCTGTAGAACCTGCTCTATGCTTTGCTAAAATTACCTCTGCAATATTTTTTTTATCAGTATCTGGATTATAATAATCATCTCTATATAAAAACATTACAATATCCGCATCTTGCTCTATTGCTCCTGATTCACGTAAATCTGAAAGCATCGGTCTGTGGTCTTGCCTTGCCTCTGCTGCTCTTGATAACTGTGATAATGCAATTACTGGTACATCAATTTCTTTAGCAAGAATTTTTAAAGACCTACTAATTTCTGATATTTCTTGTTCACGACTTGCGTTTCTTTTTCCACTACCTTGAATTAATTGTAAATAATCTATTACAACTAACCCAATATTTTTTTCCAATTTTAATTTTCTGCATTTTGCTCTTATTTCTGATATTGATATTCCTGGTGTATCATCAATATATATTGGAGCCTCTGATAATGGACCTAATGCTGTTGCTAGCTTTACCCAATCTTCTTCATCTATCTTTCCTGTTCTTATTTTATTGCTATCAACCATCGCTTCACTACATAACATTCTGTTTACTAACTGAGTTTTAGACATTTCTAAGTTGAATATAGCAACAGGTACTTTTGCATGTATAGCAGCATGTGTAGCAATATTTAATGCAAATGCAGATTTACCCATTGCTGGTCTTGCAGCAACAAGTATTAAGTCTGAATTATGTAGCCCTGCTGTTTTATAATCTAAATCTAAAAAACCTGTAGGAACACCTGTTATTGGCTCTTTTTGATTATATAATTTTTCTAAATCGGCAAATGTTTCTATTAAAACATCTTTTATTGGGGTGTATCCTTTTTGATTTTTACCTTGCATTATGTCAAAAATCTTTTTTTCAGATTGGTCTATGATATTATCTATTTCTTCTGTCTGTTCATATCCTAAGCTTTCAATATCACTAGCTGCTTTTATTAATTGCCTTAATATTGATTTTTCTTCTACTATTTTTATATATTTATCTGCATTTGCAACTAATGGCACTTTATCTGGTAGCAATGCTAGATATTCAATTCCACCAATGGCTTCGAATTTTTGAATTGATGTTAATTCTGATTTAACAGTGATAATATCTATTGGCTCACCTCTATTATATAAATTGACTATAGCTTGATAAACATATTTATTATCTTCTCTATAAAAATCCTCTGGTTTTAGAACTTCCATTGCATCTATTACTGCATCTTGGTCGGTAAGCATACTTCCAAGTATTGCCTGTTCTGCTTCAATATCATGTGGTGGTATTTTCCCTACTTCCATTTTATTACTCCTTTTGGATGTTAACTATTCTGCTATTATTTCTAATGTTAATTTTGCATTAATTCCATCTCCAAATTTTATTTCTGCTGTAAATGTACCTAAATTTTTGATGGTTTCTTTTAATATTATTTTCTTTTTATCTATATCAATATTATTTTGTTTTTTCAATTCATCTGAAATCTCTTTTGAAGTTATTCCTCCAAATATCTTACCATTTTCTCCGGCTTTTGCTGATATTTGTAATCTTAATTTTTCGATTTCCTTTGCTATTTCTTTATTAGCCTCAATTTCAGCTTTTTTCTTATTTGCTTCTGATGTCTTTTTAGCTTGTAATTTAGATAAATTATCTTTTGTTGCTTCTAGTGCTAATTTTTTTGGAAACAAATAGTTTCTTGCATATCCATCATTAGCATTTATTATTTCATCTTTTCTTCCAACATTTTTTATATCTTGTAATAATATAACCTTCATTAACTTATCATCCTTTCAATGCAATTTTTCCTTATATAGAATATCACAAATTCCCTATTTTTACAATATTTTATTTTGTAAACTTTTTTTGCTTTTGCAGTTATTTTTTACTTCTGGTATATATTTACTATTTTGTTTCTGTAAATTTTTACCTAACAATGCTATATTCAAAACAAGGAGGAATAATATATGGCACTTAATTATAGTATTATTGGTATCAGATTAAAACAAGCAAGAATTAACAAAAAAATAACACAAGAAAAACTAGCTGAAAAACTTGATGTTTCAGTTGCTTATGTAAGTAGAATTGAATGTGGTTCTACTAACGTAAATTTAAAAAGATTATCAGA
This sequence comes from uncultured Clostridia bacterium, assembly GCA_947627785.1. Taxonomy (GTDB): domain Bacteria; phylum Bacillota; class Clostridia; order TANB77; family CAG-508; genus UMGS1781. The sequence continues at coordinate 26,591 of CANQXC010000109.1, forward strand.
AATTTGTACTTTATTAGATGTATCAGAAGGTGAAATTTTAAGTGGAGTCACTATGGAATCTAATG
>CANQXC010000110.1 GCA_947627785.1 uncultured Clostridia bacterium
AACGTATTACCATTTATAGCATATAGTATATTATATACCTATCTAACACTAAAGGGTTCATATTCGCTAACATTAACATTTAGATTGTTTAATAAATTTGTAATCTTGCTATTGCCAATTTTACCAGATATAAATTGGTTTATAACAGGTTCAACATGTATATTATCTGCGACTCTAATATACGTAATATTCAAATATAAATTCATAAAAGAAAAGAAAGATATGAGAAAAACAAAAGATAATCTAATTACAAAAGTTAGCTATTTATTAACAATTTCAATATCTTTACTTTTAATTTTATTTATGTTAGGCATCTTCAAATATGAATCAATAGCAATAGTTTCAAACAGTATGTCACCAACATTTAATAGAGGCGATGTAGTAATTTTCAAAAAAATGAACGATAAACAATTAAAAGAAATTTCTAAAAATTCAATTATTATATATAGAATAGAAGAACAAAACATAGCCCATAGAATTATAGATATAAAGCAAGAAAGAGGCACTGTAGAATATAGAACAAAAGGAGATAGCAATAATGTAGCAGATAAAAATTTTGTACAAATAGAACAAATAAAAGGAGAATATATATTTCATATTAAATATATTGGATTTCCATCAATTTGGTTATATGAATTTTTAAATAATTAAATGAAACAATAACTAAATTTAAGAAGATTGAATAAAATAACAAATAAAAAAGTAACCTAAGATCTCGATTTAAAAGAAAAGGGGGAATCTATGAAAAGATCCAAAAGAAGGTACAGAAACAAAATTAAGATAAATTATAATACAAAGTTTAACCATGTTATCAATTCATCAGCAATTTTTTTAATTTTAATAGGCATATTTCTCATAAATAATGGATTAATTTTAAGAGAAAATATGGTACCTGTATATAACTACACAGCAAAAAAAGCAAACTATTATGAAGTAATACTAAATCCAAACACATTTTATGAAAGTGAAATACTTCCGTCTAATAGGTATTATGCTTCAAAATCTATTAATAGATTTGCCATAAACTTTAGATATAATTTTAAAGGAAATAAAAAAGAAAATATAGAATATAATTATAATATAATCGCCAAATTAATAGGAACAGTAAAAAACGAAGAAAACCAAGAAAAAGAAATATGGGCAAGAAAATTTATTCTTAGTGAAAATAGCAATAATAATCACCTAAATAATAACGAATTTGCAATTGATGAACAAATTAATATAGATTATGAATACTATAATAATCTCGTTCGTGCATATGAAAATACATATGGAATTGTAATTAACGCAGAATTACAAGTACGCCTAAATGTTAACTACTATATTAATTTATCAAACTTGGGTGTAGATAATGAAAGGGTAGAAGACTATATAGAATTAGATATACCTATAACAAATACAGTAACTGAAGTAAAAGAAAATTATCAAAACAATACAAATAAAGAGATATTTATAAAAAACAATAATATCACACTTAATGAAGTTGTATATTATATAATAGGAACATTATTTATTATAGGAGGAATTACAGTAATAATAGTGCAGATAAGGCAAAATAACGATAAAACTGCAGAAGAAATGTATAAAGAGAATATTAGAAATATTATAAAATATTATAGAAACTTAATTGTTACAGTAACAAATGAACCAAATATAAACAGTATGCACATCATGAACATTGCTAAGTTAGAGGATTTAATTGATGTAGCAGAACAAAATAATAAAAATATTATTTTATACGAAGTACAAGAAAATAGGCAAAGTAATTTATATGTAATCGTAGATAATTATGCTTATATTTATGTAGTTACAGAAAATAATTTAAAATAAAAAAATATATTGCATAACCCATATAAGTTATGTTAGAATGTAACCAGTGAGGGGTATGCTTATGAAGAAAATAGTAATAATAGGTGCAGGTCCTGCAGGACTAACAGCAGGATATGAGCTAATAAAGAAAGATGGTAATAAAGAATATGAGGTTGTTATTTTAGAGGAAGAAAACCAAGTTGGAGGAATTTCTAAAACAATAAAATATAATGGAAATAGAATGGATATTGGAGGACATAGATTTTTTTCAAAAGATGAAACTGTAATGAACTTTTGGAAGGAACTGATGCCACTCCAAGGATATCCATCATTTGACGATGAAAAGTTGGGAAGAGAAAAGGAATTAGAGAAAGATGGACCAAATCCAAATAAAGAAGATAGGGTAATGCTTGTTAGAGATAGAATATCTAGAATTTATTATTTAAATAAATTTTTTGATTATCCTATATCTTTAAAATGGGAAACATTGAAAAACATGGGATTTATAAGAACTATAAAGGTTGGAATGAGCTATTCAAAATCAATTTTTGTTAAGAAAAAAGAAGACTCATTAGAGAATTTTTATATAAATCACTTTGGAAAAAAACTATACAGTATGTTTTTTGAAAAATACACAGAAAAAGTGTGGGGAAGACATCCAAGCAAAATATCCGCAGACTGGGGAGCACAAAGGGTAAAAACAATTTCAATAGGAATAATATTAAAAAATATGTTTAGTAAAGTTTTTAAAACTCAAAGAGAAGTAGAAACATCATTAATAGAAAAGTTTTGGTATCCTAAATATGGACCTGGAGAGCTTTGGGAAATTTTAGCAAATCAAATAGAGCAAGAAGGAGGAAAAATTCTAAAGCAACATTCAGTTAAGAAGATAAATGTAAAAAATAATAAAATTGAATCAGTAGAATGTATGGTAAATGGAAAGCAAGAAACAATTTATGGAGATATATTTATATCATCAATGCCGCTAAAAGATTTAGTAGAAGACATGGAGGGAGAAAAAATACCAAAAAAAATAAAAACAATTGCAAGTGGATTACCATATAGGGACTTTATGACAGTGGGCTTATTGCTTAAAAAATTAAATCTAAAAAACAAAACTGAAATAAAAACATTAGGAAATATAGTTCCAGATTGTTGGATTTATGTCCAGCAACCAGAAGTAAGACTAGGAAGAATACAAATATTTAATAATTGGTCACCATATATGGTACAAAATCCAGAAGAAAATGTATGGGTAGGATTAGAGTATTTTTGTAATGAGGGTGATGAATACTGGAACATGAGCGATAAAGAGTTCATAAAATTTGCAACAAAAGAACTTGTAAGCATGGGCATTATTGAAGAAGAGGATGTTCTAGACTCACATAGAGAAAAAGTAAAAAAAGCATATCCAGCATATTTTGATACTTATGAAAATATAGACAAGCTTATAGATTACCTAAATGGTTATGAAAATCTATACTGTATAGGAAGAAACGGACAACATAGGTATAACAACATGGATCACTCTATGCTAACAGCTATAGAAGCAGTAAAAAACATAAAACAAGGAATAAAAACAAAGGATAATATATGGAGCATAAATACAGAAGAAGAATATCATGAGACAAAGGGGAAGGTAAATGAAAAAGTGGATTAAGGAAAACGCAAGTAATATATGTTTAATTTCTGTATATGCAATTGTTACACTTGTTATATTATTATTCCATGAACCTTGGAGAGATGAAGCACAAGCATGGTTAATAGCAAGAGATTTAAATATAACAGAACTAATAGCGCAAATGAAATATGAAGGACATTTCTTAATATGGTACTTAATACTAATGCCATTTGCAAAATTAGGTTTTCCATATATAACTAACAATATTATTAGTTGGTTAATTACAGTAATATCAGCATGGCTAATGCTAAAAAAGGCACCATTTAAAAAGTGGAAAACAGCTTTATTTATATTTACATTTCCAATGATTTATTTATTTCCAGTAATATCAAGAACTTATTGTTTAATACCATTAGCAATAACACTAATGGCAATATTTTACAAAGATAGAAAAACAAAACCAATAAGATACATTTTAAGTATTGCATTATTAGCTAATACACATGTAATTATGCTAGGAATGGTAGGAATTCTACTACTTGAATTTTACATAGAACAATTCAAGGCCAGAAAAACAAACACAAAAGAAGAAAACAAGAGAATATTGCAAAGTCTTGTAATAATAGTTATATTATTATTACTATCTGCAATACCATTGGTAGGATGTTTAACAACTAACAAAGATGTAGGAATACAAAATACTATATATAATAGACTAATAAATATAATAATTATAGAACCTAATGACATGATAAATGGAATTTATCCTATATTAACAAAAAATGCATATAATAAGATAACTATCAATGTACTAATTGTAATAATCATACTATTTGAGATAATAAATCATAAAATTGATTTTCTAGAAATGTTTCTAATAATCTTATGGCAATATATAATTTATGCATTTATATATAGTACATCATATCAAAGAGCAGGAACAGTTGTATTTATAGCGTTCTTTTTCATGTGGGTTAGAAAATATAAAACCTATAAAAAGAAAAAAGATATTGGTGATAAAATAGAAAACACAATTCTAATTATGCTTACAATTATAGATATTATAGCAGGGATAATTTTTGTTAGATATGAAATATTGTATAACTATTCTTCAGCTTATCAAGTTGCAGAGGTTATTAATTCAAAACTTGAAAAAGGAAGCATAATGGTTACAGGAAATCAACCTGAATTTTGCAGTGCCATTATTCCATATACAAAAGATACAAAATTTTATTATATTGTAGGCGATAGATACTTTTCATTTTCAACGTGGGATGATGCTACTTTTGAACAATTAGATGAAAATTTCTTAGAAAAATTAAAAGAAAAATTTGGCACAAGTGAAAATTTATATTATATTTTCTCAAAGCATAAATTAAATAAAGCAAGTGATGAGAAAATAGTAAAAAAACTATTAGAAGATAATAAATTAGAAAAAGTATTTGAAACAGAACCGTGTTTTTTTGCAAGAGAAGAATATATAGTTTATAAAATAAACTATTAAATAGTAAGCTATTCTACTAAATGTAAAAATGTTGGAAACAAATACTAAAAAATTACATTTGAAAGGCTGTAGAAACAGTAAATCGAACAAAAAATCATAAAAGTAATTGACAAAATTCGACAAAACTATTAAAATATAGTTAAAATAACAAAAAAATAGTAAAATTCACATAAAAAAGTTGCAAGAAACATAAAAAAATGCTATAATAAAAATGAAATAATGCATATGGAGGTGCTAGCGAATATGAAAAAAATAAATAAGAAAAAAATAATTTCAATAGCACTGATATTTTTAATTTTTACAATATGTACGAGCAATATAGTAATAGGTATATCTAATCCAGATTCATATGATCCACGAGGTAAAGGTGGTAGTTCAGGTGAATTTTTAAATAGAGTATCAGGTGTATTAGGAACAATAAGAGTAATAGCAATAATTGTATCAGTAGGAGTATTAATGGTAATAGGAATAAAATACTTATTTGGTAGTATAGAACAAAAAGCAGATTTAAAGAAAACAATGATGCCATATTTAATAGGTTCATTTATGGTAATAGCGATAATAAGTATATTAGAAATAATTGAAACAGCTGCTGAAAACTTTGGATAAGAGGTGGTAATATGAAAAAAATAGTGAAAATTACAATTTTAATTGCAATAATACTATTTGCTTTTTATTCAATAAATGAAGTACATGCTTGGGATGATGTTATAAGTGCTGGCGATGAATTCTTACACCAAGGCTCTGGCGAAGAAAAAATAGACACAACAGCAGTACAAGAAACATCAAATTATATATACAATATTTTATTTACATTAGCAGTTGTGTTATCAGTTGCAATAGGATTAGTAATAGGAATACAGTTTATGATGGGCAGTGTAGATGAAAAAGCAAAAATAAAAGAAACATTAATACCATATGTAATAGGTGTATTTGTAGTATTTGCATCATTTACAATTTGGAAAGTTGTTGTAGAATTAGGAAATGATATTTCACCAACAGCATCAGTAGAAAGTATAAATAGCGAGATTGGAGAAAAGATACATTATTGTTAAGATTATAAAGAAAATTAAAATGCATTATATTAATAATGAAAATTATAACAAGAACAATTATAAAAATTAAGTTTTTAACATTTTCTTAAAACATTTAAGAAAGTTCAAAATAAAAATAATTATAAGAAAGGGGTAAAAATATGAAAACAACTATGAAAATAATTTCAGTATTAATGGTAGCTCTTATGATGATAATGGTAGCAACACCTGTATTAGCAACCTCAAGACCAAGTGACGTAAAGTTTGATGAAAGTAATACTGATAAAATATCTGATATGGGTGCAAGTATATTAGGTATAATAAGAGTAGTAGGAACAATAGTTGCTGTAGGTGCACTTGTTGTTTTAGGTATCAAATATATGATGGGAAGTGTAGAAGAAAAAGCAGAATACAAAAAATCTTTCATACCATATATTATAGGTGCTGTTCTACTATTTGCAGCAGTAAACTTAGCAGATTACATATATTCTTGGGCAAGTGGTGTATAGAGATAAAAAGACTGGTCTTTGGACCAGTTTTTTTTTTACATCAAATTATTATAATTTACAAGACCATAATAAAAAGAACAACAAAATCAGATTGAATATTACAAAAATATTACAAAAATATTAAGTTTCTATTACATTAATATAAAATGTTACAATTTAAGACAATTTATGTTATTATATAAATAGGAAAATTGCAAAGGGGGAATAACTTTGGCAACACATGATATACCAAGAAATGTAAAGGGAGAGCGGAAGGATTCTTTTTATTTTTACAACAAAGTCTTTAATATATACAAGTATTACAGGAGCTGTAGGATTAGTTTTCTATTATATATTTGGGGCATTATTGGGCTTTACTTGGCTTGGAATAGGATTAGCACTTATATGTGCAGGAACAGGCTTTGTAGTTGGAACATTTAAAATACCAGAAACAAATTCATTTGAGATTACAAGAAAAGCTGGAGGAGAATATATAGACCAAACTTTTATAAGATGGTTGAGATTTAAGAAAAAAAATAATGTTATTTATACATATTTAGAAAAAAAATAGAGAAACGGAAAGTAATATATTTTAATGAAATATGCATGATAAAAAGTTCATGATATATTAACTTTAAAAGGAGAGGAAAGTATGGATCAGTTAACTAGCGGATTAATGGTAGTGTTAGTATTTTTAGTAATATTTATAATTATTTTAATTTTTATTTATTGGAGAATGAATAAAAAAGAGAAAGAAGAACAAGAAGAAAATTCTAATGTTTCAGGTGCTTCAACGAAAGTTGCGAAACAATATACAGTAAAATCCATAGAAAATTTTATGCAATTTGATAAAATTGAAGATAATATGATAGTGCAAGATAAAGGTACTAGATATTTAATGGTAATAGAATGTGAAGGAATAAATTATGATTTAATGTCTCAAGTTGAAAAAACAGCAGTTGAAGCTGGATTTGTTCAGTTCTTAAATACATTAAGATATCCAATTCAATTATATACACAAACAAGAACA
>CANQXC010000111.1 GCA_947627785.1 uncultured Clostridia bacterium
TTAGATGCAACAACATTTACCATTACAACTGTTTCACCATATCTTACTAATACATTAGCATTTGCAAGTTCTGCTAATTTTCCTGTTTCTATTGTAAGTGTTCTTCCTGCTAATTCCATTGAATATGTTTTAAACATAAAATTTCCTCCTCTTATTTTCCTTTAAGATAATCTTATTATGCAGGTAACCTCTAAAATATATTCTCTTGTACTTAAATAGTTTTTTACGTTTCATCTTTACATAATTTTGATTACCTTAAATAGCACAATAAGGCGGTAAAGTTACCGCCTTTATTTGTACTTATTTTCTTAAATTTAATTTTTCAACTACTTCTCTGTATTTTGGTAAATCATTTTTAGATAAATAGTTTAATAGGTTTCTTCTTTTACCTACCATTTGTAAAAGTCCACGTCTTGAATGGTTATCTTTTTTGTGTACTTTTAAATGCTCTGTTAATTCATTAATTCTTTGTGTTAAAAGTGCTATTTGTACTTCTGATGAACCTGTGTCTTTTTCATCTCTTCCAAATTTTTTAATGATTTCTTGTTTTGTTTCCTTTGTCATAATGTAATATCCTCCTTTTTATTTTATTTGCCTTAAACTGAACTTAAAGCGGGATTTTTTCTTTTAAGCTAAGTATAAGGTAATTTTTACCTTTATTATTGTACTACAAAATACTAGAAAAAGCAAGTGTTTTTCCAATATTTGTTTTGCTTTTGCAAATTACCATTTAAAATTCCGTTTTATTTATAAAACATGAAAAAAGAGCTATTATTTCTTGTGAATCTAATTTATTCTTCAATAGCTCTTTTAAATTTTCTATCTTTCCGTTTCACTTTCCATATTATTTATACCTTTTTCAGAAATAATTGAATTTATCTTGCCATTTACAAGCTTATTATATTCAGTATTTGTTATAAATCCTAAGTCATTTGCAGATGTTGCTATATGAAAGTTCCAAGATAAAATATTTTTACCTTCTTTTTCGTATTCATCAAGTATTTCTTGTAAATTTTTTCCTTCAGTATCAACTACATCCCAGCTTGTATCTGTAATAATGTTTACATGGCTTACATGATAATTCATATTTTTATTAATATGTCCAATATTACCCGTACCATCTGGTTTTTCAGAATATGCTTGATTTTCTAATAAGTTACCAACATTTGGTGTTTCACCAATAACAATTGATTTTAAATATTTTTCAGTTGCATATTCTTTAAATTTCTCTAATTTTTCGATATAATCTTTTTCTGATTGTTTTGAAACTTCCACATTAGGTGTTTGAACATTTGTCTTTGTTGTTTCTTGTGCCTCTGGTGCTTTGTTTGCTTCTTGAATCTTCTCTGTTTCTGGAGTCTTTTGCTCTTCTTCCACTTTTACTGTTTCTGGTGTCTTTTGTTCTTCTTTAACTTTTACTGTTTCTGGTGCTTTTTGTTCTTCTTTAACTTTTACTGTTTCTACTGCCTTATTTGCTTCTTGAACCTTCTCTGTTTCTGGTGCTTTTTCTTTTTGTATCTCAATAGTTGCATAATCTAATTCTGCTGATTTTTCTTGATTACTTGTAGAATAAGCTACATCTGTTTTATTTAGTATATCATGTTCATTAGATAACATAGCTCCAAATGAGTTCATTCCAATTGATAAACTACTAGCAGCAAATAATGTAATTGCACCCGTAACAATTATCTTTTTAAATCTTGGACTTGGTTTAAATTCTTTATTTCTAATAGAATCTTTAACATCATTTATTTTTCTAGTCCAATGTTTTACTCCATCTTTAACTTTTTTACTCAATTCACTATTATTTAGTTGTAATACTTTCTTGTTCTTTGCAGTTTCTTTTTGAATAGTTTCTTCAGCACGTGCCTTGGCATCTTTTTCAGCTTGAATTCTATCAGCTCTTTCAATAAGTTTAGCAATTCTTGCAGCTCGTGCTTCTTCTAATTCTTTCATTTTTGCTGCATTTTCTTTCTCTGCTCTTTTTATTTCCAATAGGCGTTTTACTTCCTCTGCATTTGCTTCTTCTTTTTTTATTCTTTCAATATGTGCATCTTTTATTTTTGCTTTTTCTGCACTATGTTGTTCATTTCTTTTCATCTGTGCTTCATAGAATGATACTCTTTCATGATTTTTTCTTTCTGCTTTCTTTGTAGGTCCTTGTTTATAAACTTGAGCTTTTGATTTTGCTATTACTTCTTCTTTTATTATGTCAGCAATTGATTCTTCTTCTTGTTCTATTTCTATTGCTTGAACTGTTGAATTTTCTATTTTCTCTTCTTGTTCTATTGCCTGAACTGCTGTTTTTTCTATTTCTTCTTGTTCAATTGCCTGAACAACTGGTTTCTCCATTACTTCCTCTTGTTCTATTGTCTGAACTGCTGGATTTTCTATTTTTTCTTCTTGTTCTGCTACTTGAATTGCTGGCTTTGCTATTTCTTCTTGCTCTTCTATTGCAACAACTGGCTGTTTGCTTTCAATATTTGATTTCATTCTCTCTACAAATTCATCGAATTCTTCATCATATTGTTCAAGTGGAACCATATTCTTAATTCGTTCCTCTGATAATGTTGTTTCACCAAATTTTTCTTGTCCTAATGGTAGTGTTTTTAACCCAGATATTGCATCTTTAACTTCTCTGTAAAATTCAGCTTCTTTTTTAACATCATCTAATTTGCTTATTGTTTCACCATTATTCTTCTTAAACCAATTTTTATCCTCTAAAAAGCTTTTTTTATTCATAATAAAAGAATTGATAACATTTACACCTAAAACATTATTCTGTTTCTTAGCAATAAACATACCTTTTATTTTATCAATAATATTCATGTTTCCGCTAGTTTTTAACATTCCCACACTATATGTAATATCGATTCCTGCTTTTTTTAAATTCATTGCTCTAGTTTTTTTACATTTTTCTTTAAATAAATTAGGTTTTATATTGCTATAATCAAAACTTTGTATTACAGTTCTTATATAATCTATAGCATAATGAGTTGAATTCATATTATCCCAATCTTTTAAAGCCTTATACATTACGGGATCAGCATTTTTAATAGTCTTGCTAGAATAATTAAAATTTGGATACTGATTCAAAATATACTTTCTAATATCTCTCAAAATTTGATTTCTTCTTCTTTGTAATAAACCTATACTATAATTAGATTTATACAATCCGTCTCTATCAACACCTCTTATAGGCTTATGAATAGAAAACACCTCTCCCTGATAAAGACCTGTTACATTGTAGCATCCATTTGCATAATCAACCGTTACTTTTACCAATTTAATTCCTCCTATTTTTTCAGTTTACATAACCTATTATATTATAACATACTTTTTTTTTAAAAGCAAATATTTTCCATATTATTCTGCCTTTGCTTTTTCTATTGCCTTATCATGACTTATAGTACCAGCTCCAATTAATAATTTTTCACCTGTAGAAGAAAGTATCATATCTAAATTATAAAAGGGAATCTCTCTTGAAACAGTTCTATTTCCTTCTTTTTGAACTTGTCGGAAATTCTGACAAGTTGAATTTTTATCAAGTTCCTCTTCATTTGTAAATAGAAATTTGAATGCATAAATTCTTGCACAAAAAAAGAAGTTCCTTAATTTTATTTTATAGGTACT
>CANQXC010000112.1 GCA_947627785.1 uncultured Clostridia bacterium
TCTATCTTTCAAAATGAATCTTGAGTGTAATAAATGTACATTATTCTCTTTATTTTCTTTTATTTTTGAATATATTTCTATTGCTTTGTCTACTGTATTAGCTATAATTAATACTTTGCTTTTTCTTCCTTGAATACATATATTTTCTATATCATCTACAATTTCTTTGTTTTGCATTTTTATTTTATGTCTTTTAGATGGCTTAATAAATTTATTATATTCAAATTGAATATTCATTTTTTCTAATTCGTCTTTGTATATTCTTGGAAGTGTAGCTGTCATTATCATAAACTTGCCACCTAAATTATATATTTTCTGTATTCCTTTTAGTATAATTGCTACTATTTCTGGTGAATATGCTTGTATTTCATCTATTATGATTTTTGAATATCCCAATGTTGCATATATCTTTTCATATCCTTTATATTTGAATACGAATGGAAATATTTGATCTATTGTGCATGTAGTTATTTTGTAGTATAAATTTCTAGTTTGTTCATATATCTCCTCTTGATTTTCAAATTCTTGTTTTTCTTCTAAATAGTCCAGTGCTGTTGAGTGTAATAACCCAGCATTTGAATATTCAATATTTTCTGTAATTCTATCATATATGGCATTAATACTTGCTCTTATCGGTAACGTAAAAAATGTTTTACTATTTTTGCTCCATAATAGTGCCGCTTCTGTTTTTCCTATTCCTGTTGAACCAATTACCAATATATTCTGTTCTTGATTTTTAGTTGCAAATTCTTGCAATTCATTCTTTTTAGAACCTTGTTTTGTAATATATTCTTCTGTTTTTTTCTCTATTACTTGTCCATCTTCATTTTCTACTATTATGTTTCCAGAACTACTATGGTCTAATCTATGTAACAATCCTTTTAACATACAGTATTCTAAGTATAACTTTTTAAATCGATGATCATATTCTGTAATTCTTTGTTTAACATATTTTATATATCTTGTATCTAGATTTTTTCTTATTTCTATAGGTATTTCTTTTTTTATATTATCTAACTGTGGTTGTATGTCTTCATCTATTATTTTTTCTATATATTCAGCTGATATTTCCTTATTATCTCTTTCATGATGATAGTAAATTGATTGATAAACTAAAAGTTTTTCTTCTTCTGTTAATCCTAATTCCTCAATTGGCACAAATATAGGTGATATTTGTTCATGCTTTATATAATCGTTAAATTTTGTTTCTATAGTATGTTCACCTATTCTTTTTAATATTAAGTTTTGAAATGGTGTATATACTTTTCCAATATCATGGTATTTACATATAATTTCAAGTAAATACCAAAATCTTTCTGCATCAATTTCTTTATTAGCTGTAATTTCTGCACCATATATATCTTTTAAAACCTTTAGATTTTTTAATAATTTATTTGTATGTTCTATAATAGTTTCTTTTGGTTCAGATTTAGCATAGTATATCATTTTTCCCCTCCTATACATTTAGCCACATTCTTCAATGTGGCTAAATGTTAATTATACCAAAATATATAATCTCCATCTTCATCTTGTAATATATTTTCTATTTCTTGATTTGCATTTTTTTCTATATATTTAACATCAACTGTTTTCCATCTTCTTAAATCATTTTGTATTGTATATGTTGTGTTTAATTTATAGTTTATCCCATTAGTTAAAAAGTCTGTTTGACTTATTGGAACATAAGCATTATATTTTTTTATATACCCATATTCTATATTTTCTGGTGTTGATATTATTTTTACTTCGTCTACTCTTACCATATCTTCATTTCTTCCTAATGTGAATGTTTCGTTTCCCTCTACAATGTTTTTATAAATTTTATTTACTATCATTTCTTCAGCTTGCATATGTATTAAAAGTTTTACATTTAATAACTGATGTACGTTTCTCGGCATTGATGTAACTTTTTCTTTTCCTTTAAACATTCGTAATGTTTGGTAGTTGTTAAAAACACTCTCATATTCCCCTTGAATTGATATATTCATTGGAAAATATTCTCCTGGTTTTGCACCTATTATTTTGTGGAACATGCCTATAACTGTTGAATATGGTGGTAAAGGATATGTTTCTGCCACTTTAAATGTAAATGGCTTTTTATAACAAGCTGTTTCTTGAAATAACTTTAATTTTAATATTGCCAATGCTTGTCCCTCCTTTATTTGTAATATTCTCTTACCTCATCTTCTATTTTTTCAAAGAATGTTTGTACATTATATACTTTTTCTGGAAGCATTGCTTCTATTTCTTGTTCATTATTGAATATGTCTTTTACCATTCCAATCATTGTATTATTTTCTATTGCATTTTCTCCAATTTTTAGTTGCATTGTATCTTTTAACATATTTGTGTTAATGTTAAATGCATTATTTTTGTTTTCTAATTTTATTCTTCCTGCAAAATATGGACTATTTAGATTATATGTTCCACCAATAATAAACAATGGACTCAAATTTTCTTGTCTTCCTCTTATTTCTCTATTTAATACTTTTATTATTTCTAGTAATTCTATTACTCGTTTTTGCTTTTCTTCATTTGATAATTCTATTGTTCCATCTTTACCTATTTTGCTTAAATCTATTGTTACTGTATATGTATAATAACTTAAATGTTGCTCAATGTTTGCTAAATTTGGAAATTCATTTATTCTATCTGCTAAACCTTTATTATTTAAGAAATCCATGTCACTTCTATATTCTTCTAATGATATAGCATTGCTTAATCTAACTGCTGCACTTCTTATGTTTGAACCTCCATCTGTATCATCTGTCTTTTTTGATGTTTTCATATAACCAAATAAATCCATTTCTTGAGAATCTTCTATGCTTAAATCTTCTTTAAATTGTATTGTTCCTTTTGATTTATCTACTACTTCTAAGTTCCAATTAAACATTTGCTTTCCTAATCTTGCTATATCATATCTTATTGCTTGTCTTGAAGCAAATGTATATACTTCTCCATTTCCTCTTGATAATTTCTTTAATTCTGAAATATTACCTATTCCTTCTCCATAATTTAAACTTTGTGCTTTAAATATAATTGTTAATGTTAAACCATTTTTATTATTCATTTTTTTCACATTCCTTTCTAGATTATTCTATTTGAATTATTGATAATACTTGTTTTTATCATTATACCTTTTTTTCTGTATTATTACTTTCTTGATAATTATTTGATGTTAAACCTGCTATAAAGCTGTGTCCTAATTCTTGCCATTCTGTATCTTCATTATTTCTAACTATTATTTGTGGTACATCTTTACCCATTGACCACAATACTCTTATTATAATATCTGTAAATTCACTTTTATTATTAGTTTTTATACAATTTAACATTTTATATATGTAGCCATCTAATTTATTTTCATTATTTTCTTTACTTAAAGTTTGTTTTATTTCTTTTCCTAAGCTATACATTAAACCAATTTTATTATTAGCTTTTTCTACTTCTTCACGCATTTCCATTATATCTTCCTCCTTTTTTAATATTTCTAATGTAACTTTTGTTTTTGTTGCTAAAAATGAAAAATATCCTCTATTTGTTTTAGATTTTAATTCTTCTCTTAACCTTTCGTTTACTGTATTTCTTATGTCTTTATTTTTTAATATATTGTCTACAATTTGCAATTTATATTTATAGTCTTTTATATTTGTTAATATATCTGAATAGTTTTTAAAAAATCTTGCTACATGTGGTTTTATTCTAAAATCTTCAATTCGACTATATGCTAGATATTCAGCTTCAAATTCTACTACTAATATATTTTGTAATTGCCATTCACTTATTTGTTTATTTTGTGTAATTATATTTAATATTAAATCTGCATAAGGATTGTATTCTGTTTTTTCCTTTTTTGACTTATCTCCAAAATTTCTATTAGTTTTTAATAGAGTTTCTACATCTGTATCTATATTTACAAAACTTAATATTTCGCTTTCTTTATATGCTTCATTTTCTTTTACTGTTTTTATGATATTTGTTACTCCTGCTGGTATACAAAATAGCATTAACTTACACATATCGCATATTGGAAGATTTATATTTTGATTCCAGAAGAAGTTTGCCATGTTTTCTGTACTTACTGCTAATGGTATGAAATTACCTTCTGTGTAACTACTAGTTAGGAAATGATTTTCTCCACATTTTAAACATGGTTCATCTGTTATTTCTTTAACATATTTACTTATTTCTTCTGCTTCTTTATTTTTTTGTATAAACCTTTTATTTACATTCTCATAAATACTCTTCATCTCTTTTGTTAGCATATTATCTGTTATCTTTTTCTCAATTATTTGCTTTAGTTCATCACTATTATATTTTTGATCCTTTATATTTTGCAATATATCTGCTTCTATTATATTGCTTACATAGTCTTTATACATTATATCTTCTTGTTCTTCATAAGTTAGTGAATTTTTTACTACATTTAACATACTTATTTGGCCAAAATAGTTTTTACTTAGAATATTTTTAAATAAATTTAATGTTATTTTTTTATTAATAATATCCTTATTAAAATTTTCTAATAAAATGTCTTGTATTTCTTTTAGTTCTTCTTTTGTTTGTGCTTTATCAATTTTTGAATATTCTTCAAACATAATGTTATAAATTTGCTCATCTATTTTTTTTATTTTATCTAACTCTTTTTTTATTGAGTCTTTAATATACTTCTTTTCTTTTTTTATTTCATCTTTTTGTTTTTCATCTTCTAATAAGTTCCCTATTTTTTCAAAAGAATTATTTATTCGATCTGTCATTTTTTTTACTATGTTGTACTTTTCAAAAAAATATTTAAAATACCATTTATGAAAATCTTTTAAATCTGATGTTTCAAATTCAATATAATTATCCTGCTTTGTTACAAAATGTTGCTCATTATATTCTAGTATGTTTAAAAATCCTACTATTCCTGCATTTATAAACCATTCATCCAAGTAAACTTTTGTTTTCAAGTTTTTCACCCACCTTTTTGTTATATTATTTGGAACATTCCAAAGCCTGAACTACGTCTACTGCCCATTCCTGCTTTGTACAAATATTCAAGTAATCTTTTATCACCTTCTATATTAAATGTTCCTACACTTGTTTCCATTTGTTTTTCATAGAATTTTACTATAACTTTTTTTGGTTCTATTGGTGAAATTTTAAATGTATTTACAATTTCACTAGGCATGTCCGTTATTTGTAACTGTTCTTTAATATTGATTCTTAATGTTTCTAAAAATTTTTCTGGGTTTGTAAAAGAATAGTAATAATCCTTTTGTTCCTGTCTATTTCTAGCAACTAATGGTGATTGAAATTTTATTTTTATTCTTTCGCTAGTTATACTTTTTTCTGGTAACATTATTATATTTGTTAATTTCCAAGTATTTGAATTTATAGGGAATGATTTATTTTTTTGATGGTTAAAAGAATTATATAATGCAACTGCTATTTCATTGTCTTGTATTGCTAAATTTATTTCAAATTCTTTTTCTTGTAATATTATTTGTTCCCCTTCTATTTTTGGATTTTTGAAAAAAACTGAAAATGTGTATGGTTTAATTGTTGGTTTTTTATCATCATATAACTTTTTATAATATTCTTCACTATATTCACTTAATGATTTTTTTATAAAACTTAATATGTTTTTTCTATATTGTATTGGTAATACTTCATTTTGCAATTTTAAAACTAGTTTTAATCTCATTTTTTCACCTCCTTCATTCTTATTAAACATGTATTATAGTAAAAATTTTTTATCTTAATATCATTTTTTATTGGATAATATACCCAAATTATTTACGTGTCAATATTTTTTTACTTTTTGTTAAAATTTCCCTAAATAAGCACTTTTTTGTCGTAACAAATTTAAAATTCTTATATTATTTACCTTACCCCTTCTATTTTTATTCCTCTAGCTTTTTCATACATATATGTGGAAACATCCCTATTATAGCTATCTTGTGTATGGCTTGCAATTAATATATGTTTCTTATTATTCGTTATGTTTATTTCTGTAATTATTAACGTATGTCCAAATATTCCACCATTAAAGCTTAATTGAATTATATCTCCTTTCTCTAATTCTTCTATTTTTGCTTCTCTGCCATATGGTCCTACACCCTTGTTGTTAACTAAAAATTTATGCAAATATTCAACACCAGACCATGATGCAGATTTATCGTTTCCATTTTTATAATACCAACCATATTTATTATAATTCATCACATTTGCACCTGCATATATACATTGTGAAACAAAAGATGTACAGTCTCCTCCTACTGTATCAAAGTTATAATACTTTGGATTTCTTTTAAATGCCCATTCTCTTGCATATGCTACTGCTTGTTCTCTATTATATTTTCTCATAAAAAAACACCTCTTATAATAATATGAATAATTATTATAAAAGGTATTTATGCTTGTAACGTCATTTTTTATTTTCTATTTCTGTAACTTTAAGTTTGCCATTACATTTTCCACATCTATATTTTCTTGTAAAGTTTTTAGCAATCCTTTGTCTAAAAAATACTTGTCCACATTCTTCACATTTTATTTTGTATCTATCTTTTCTTTTTTCTATATTATATTCAACATTACTTTTCTTATAGTCTTCTTCTCTATTTCCCACTCTTGATATGTCATATCCAAGTTTTTCGTTTATATATTTTGCATATTGTTTAAAGTTTTTTCCATGGTTATTGCAAAATGGTATGCAATGTATTAATTCATGAATTATTGTATTTTTTATTATATCATTATTTAACTGCATTACCCAATTACTTATTTCAATATTTTGG
>CANQXC010000113.1 GCA_947627785.1 uncultured Clostridia bacterium
TACCATTAGGAATTTTATTAGGCATAGTTGCAATAATGATTTTATTACAAGTGGTAAACTATTTATTAAATGATATGTTAGACGGAATTGATTTTGTATATAGTATAAATGCCATACCAATACTAATTTCAGTAGCTATATCTTTTATAACAATATACCTATCTTGTGTAATGCCAGCTAGAAGAGCAGCAAAAATTTCACCTATTGAATCAATAAGAGGCAATAATGATATAAAATTAAAAGCAAAAAAAGTAAGAACTTCAAAAATTACAAAAAAATTATTTGGTATAGGTGGAGTTATAGCTAGTAAAAATCTAAAAAGAAGTAAGAAAAAATATAGAACAACAGTAATATCAATAGTAGTAAGTATTTCAATATTTATATCATTATCAAGTTTTATAACACTAGGTACAAAAATGACATCACTATACTATGTAAATTATAGCTATAATCTATTTGTGGCTAATGGAAATAAAGAAACATACGAGAAAATTGGAAAATTAGATAATGTAAAAAATTACGCATACTATGTTCAAAAATATGTAGAAATAGACACAAATAAATATGGCAATGAATTTTTAGAAAATTTTTATAGAGGAGAAGATGCTGTAATAACTATTTGTATATATAATAATGAGTATTTTAAACAGTATATAAAAGAACTAGGATTAGAAGATTATAAAACAAGTGCGATTTTAATAGATGATACAATTATACGTAATGAAGAAAATGAAAGTAAAAGAATAAAAATGTATAACGTAAAATCAGGAGACAAAATTACGGTAAATAATGGAGATGAAGAAAAGACTTTTGTAATATCTAAAAACACAGATAAAAGACCAATGGGCTTGGACGGAGATTATTACACTATGCAAGGTAGAATAATAATATCTGAAGATTATGCAAAAGAATTATTTGGAGACGAATTAGACTATACTTATGAGAATGGAGATTCGAAAGTAGCGTATTATTCTAGCATGGGGGCTTTATATATAGAAAGTGATAATCCAGATGAGCTAGAAAATACAATAAGGGATTTAATTAAAGAAGATATAGATTATATAGATATAGATGTATATAACGTTGCAACACAAGTAAAGCAACAAAAACGAGTAGTTTTGGTAATAGCAATTTTCTTATATGGCTTTATAACAGTAATTAGTTTAATAGGCGTAACAAATATATTTAATACTATAACTACTAATATGATATTAAGAAGTAAAGAATTTGCAATGCTAAAATCAATAGGAATGACTAAAAAAGAATTTAATAGAATGATAAGATTGGAAAGTATATTATATGGCTTAAAAGCTTTAATAATAGGAATACCTATAGGAATATTAGGTTCATATTTAATATATAAATCATTTGGACTAAATGTTGATTTTGGTTATGAATTACCTATTTCAGCAATTATAATTTCTATTATATTTGTATTTATAATTATATGGATGACAATGAAATATTCATTAAGTAAAATAAATAAACAAAACATAATTGAAACTATTAGAAAAGACAATGTATAGCTCTTGCATTGGTGTGATATAATTGTTAGGAAAGTGAGGATGTAAATTTGAGAAGCATTTTAATTGTTGAAGATAATGATGCTATTGTAAAAGGTGTAAAATATCTCCTAGAACAAGAACAGTTCAAAGTATATGTATGTAAAAATGTAGAAGAAAGCATAGATATTCTTGGAAAGCAAAAATTCGATTTAATAGTGTTAGACATAGCTTTGCCAGATGGAGATGGATTTGAACTTTGCGAATATATAAAAAGATATACAGATATACCAATCATTTTCCTAACAGCAAAAGATGAAGAACAAGATGTAGTAAAAGGCTTGGACATGGGAGCAGAAGATTATATAATAAAACCATTTAGAAATAGAGAACTTGTATCAAGAATTAATAATGTTTTAAGAAGATTTAATAAAGAAAGTGATAGAATTTCATATGGCGGAGTAGAGATAGATTTATATAAAAGAGAAGTATATGTTGGAGAAGAAAATGTTCAATTTACTGCTTTAGAATATAAGATACTTTTATTATTATTTAGTAACATTGGAAAAGTAGTAACAAGAGAACAAATATTAGAGAAAATATGGGATGTAGCAGGAAATTTTGTAAATGATAATACATTAACAGTTTATATAAAAAGAATAAGAACAAAATTAGGTGAGGCAAATGTTATAAAAACGGTGAAAGGAATAGGATATCAGGTTCAATGAAAATAAATTTGCAAAAAACAAAAACTTTAAAAAAATTATTAAGAATAGGAAGTATTATTATAGCTATATTTTCAATAATATTTTATATAACCTTAAAACTTCAATATAGGACATACTCTAAAATTATAAATAAAAATACAAATAAGATAATAAGCAAAGTAATTGAAAATTACCCAGAGGTAAAAGAAGAAGATATATTAAAAATAATAAACAGCAAAGAACCAGCAAAAGAAAATATATTAGAAAAATATGGGTATGATAAAGAGATAGCAAATATAAAAGAAATGAAAGAAACAATGCAAAAAAATGTTGTTTGTAATGTAATTTTTATTATTGGATTTGGTGTAACTTCAATTGCTGTATCTCTTATATATGTTGCAATACAAGATAAGAAAATAAAAGAAATAAATGAGTATATAAAGGAAGTTAATAACGGAAATTATACATTAAAAATAGAAGATAATGCAGAAGGTGAATTATCAAAACTTAGAAATGAACTATATAAGACAACAGTATTGTTAAAAGAAGCGGCAGAAAATAGTGAAAAAGAGAAAAAACAGCTAAGTAATTCTTTAGCAGATATATCACATCAATTAAAAACACCTTTAACATCTATAAGTATATTACTAGATAATATAAAAGATAATCCAGATATGGAAAAAGATATAAGAGAAGACTTTATGCGTGAAATAAGTAAACAAATAGAATGGATTAGTTCATTAGTTATATCATTATTAAAAATGGCAAAATTTGATGCTGGTTCAATAAAAATGGAAAATAAAGAGATAAATGCAAAACAGCTAATAAATAATGTAATAGAAAATTTATCTATTTTAATAGAAGTAAAAGAAGTACAAGTTATAACAAATATTAACGAGAATGCAACATTTGTAGCAGACTATAAATGGCAGTTAGAAGCGATAACAAATATATTAAAAAATGCAATAGAACATAGTAATCAAAATTCGAGAATATGGATTGAGGTAGAAAACACAAGTGTATTTTTAAAAATAAAGATAAGAGATGAAGGAAAAGGCATAGACAAAAAAGACATAAAACATATTTTTGAAAGATTTTATAAATCAAAAGAATCAATGGAAGAAAATGTAGGAATAGGGTTGCCACTTGCAAAAACAATAATTGAGCAAAATAATGGGTATATTAAGGTTGATTCAGAATTAAATAAAGGAACAACATTTGAGATTAAATATATAAAGTAATGAACTAATATGATGTAGGCATAAAACTTAAAAAATAGGCTTGCTTTTTATTGAAATATATGGTAAAATATAAAAGCTGCAAAATATAAGCCTTTATATTTTTGTATATAAAGGTTTTATATAAACCTTACTCATATTTTTAGGACGATATGGGTTATAAACCAAAAGGGAGGTGGAAATAATGAATAAATACGAAAGTGTTGTCATTGTTAATCCAAATTTAGAGGAAGAAAGCATAAAAGCTTTAATAAATAAATTCTCTGATTTAATTAATACTGACGGAAAAGTTGATTCAGTAGAAGAAATGGGAAAAAGAAAATTAGCATACGAAATAAAAAGACAAAAAGAAGGCTTCTACATAGTAACAAAATTCGAAGCAAAACCAGAACTAATAGCTGAACTTGAAAGAAATTATAGAATAACAGATGAAGTTATGAAATTCATGGTAGTAAAAGAAGAGGAATAAGTGTCTTAGAAAGGAATGAAATAATATATGAATAAAGTTATTCTTATGGGACGTTTAACCAAAGATCCAGAAGTCAGATATACAACAAATACAAATACTTTGGTTGCAAGTTTTTCATTAGCAGTAAATAGAAGATTTGCTAAACCAGGAGAAGAAAGACAAGCGGATTTTATAAATGTAGTAGCTTGGAATAAAACTGGCGAATTTTGTTCTAAGTGGTTTAAAAAAGGTCAACAGGTCGGAATTATCGGAAGAATCCAAACAAGAAATTGGGAGGATGAAAATAAAGTAAAACATTATGTAACAGAGGTAATTGCTGAAGAAGCATATTTTGCTGATACCAAAAGAGATGGTGTAGCAGGAGGAGAAAATTTCGAAAACACTTTTGGAAATACGGTTTCAGAAGCATCAGAATTTTCAGTTCAGTCAGATGACGAATTACCATTCTAAAAAAATAGAAGGGAGAGAATATAAAATGGCAGACAAGAAGTCAAATAACAGAAATAACAAAAAGAAAAGATTTAACAACAATAATAGTGATGAAGAGTTTAACCCTAAGTTTAGAAAAATGAGAAAAAAAGTTTGCTCAATGTGTGCAAATAAGGAAATAGTTTTAGATTACAAAAACTATGACCAAATGAAAAAGTTTGTAAATGAAAAAGGTAAAATTCTACCAAGAAGAGCAACAGGAGCTTGTGCAAAACATCAAAGAGAAATTACACAAGCAGTTAAGAGAGCAAGACATATTGCTATTCTACCTTATACACAAGGTTAATTTGGAAAAAATTTTTGAATTTATAAAACAATTTAAAGAACTAGATAAAAGTCTAGTTCTTTTTTTTCACACCATAGACAAAAGTCGAATATACTATCAATAGATAAATTTATAGGAGGAATTAATTTGGAAGATTTACTAAAGATATGTAAAATATCAAAAAAGTACCAAGCGAAGAATGGTGAAGTAGATGCACTAAAAGACATCAGCTTTGGAGTTAAGCAAGGGGAGTTTGTAAGTATAATAGGACCTAGTGGATGTGGAAAATCAACACTTCTATCAATAATTGCAGGATTAGAGGATAA
>CANQXC010000114.1 GCA_947627785.1 uncultured Clostridia bacterium
GGAATACATGAGGAAGAAAAATACACAAGATTTAGGACAAGAAGTAGTAGATGTTTTGGAAAATACAGAGTATTTAGGAGATACAGAAGAAACAATAGGTGCACACGAAAAAAATGAAAAATCAATTAGAGAAAATGAAACAAGTTCAAACATAGAAAAACAAAGTAAGTAGTGGCACTTATAATTTAAATTGGAGGTAAAACAATGGTCAATACCGAATATGCTAATGCATATAGTGAAGTTATTGAAATACTAAAATACATTTCAATAGAAGAATATAATAAAATTCCTAAAAGTAAAATTAGGTTATTTGAAGCCAATGCAAATAAAGAATATAATTTTAAATATAATCCTAATTTAACATTAGATGAACAGGGTGTATCAAAAAGAGCAAAGGCAATTATAGCTATTCTATTTAGAGATTATTGGGCTACAACTATTCAAAGAGAAAAAATTATAGCAAAACAAAATTATGATAGAATGCAAATAGAAAAAGAAAAACAAGAAAAATATAGTAATGATAATATATTTAAAAACAAAGAATCAAATACAAAAACAATAGAAACAAATAATAATTCAATGATAAAATATAAACAAAGTTTTTTTAGCAAGATATTAAAAAATATAAAACAAATATTTAGTAAATAATATAGAAAAAATGATGAAAGATATGTAACAAAAATATATTTTTCATCATTTTTTTGTGTCATTTGGGACTTAAGAATATCAATACACCCATTGATATTACATTAAACTGACCGTTCATTCTAATGACTTTTAAGAAAAATTAGTATAAAATATTATAGAAGAAAGGATAAAGGGGATTGTGAATGCAGGAACCAATATATGAATGCTTAAAAATAACAGATTTAAAGGATATGTTAAATAAAACAAAAGAATTATATAAAAATAATATTGCATATAAAATAAAAATTGAAAAAGATAAGTATTATACAATTACACATTTAGAAGCTAGAAATATGGTAGACAGTTTAGGAACAGCTTTAATAGAAATGGGACTAAAAGGAAAAAGAATAGCAGTAATTGGAGAAAATAGATATGAGTGGCAGATAGCATATTTATCAATAGTATGTGGAACAGGTATAGTTGTTCCACTAGATAAATCCTTACCAGAAAATGAGTTGATGAATTTAATAGAACGTTCAGAAGTAGAAGCAATATTTTATTCATCAAAATATGAAGAAACTCTAAAAAGATGTGTTTTAGAAGGTGTAGGAAATTTAAAACACTTAATATCAATGGACTTAAAAGAACACAAAGAAGGTATATATTCAGAAATAGAATTAATAGAAAAGGGAAAAAAATTATTAGCAAATGGAAATAAGAAATTTTTAGATGCAAAAATAAACCCAGAGGAAATGAGTATAATGTTATTTACATCTGGAACAACAGCAGCATCAAAAGTTGTAGCACTATCACATAGAAATATTTGTTCTAATTTGATGAGTATTGCTTCAATACTTGATGTTTCAGAAAAAGATGTAATGCTTTCATTTTTGCCATTGCACCATGTGTTTGAATGTACGGTTGGATTTTTAATGGCTTTATATAAAGGAATGGAAGTAACTTTTTGTGATGGAATAAAGCATATTGTAGAAAATATGAATGAATATAAAATAACGTATATGGCATGTGTTCCAGCAATTTATGAAAACATATATAAAAATATTTTAAAGAAGTTGCAAAAGGAAGGAAGACTAGAAGAAACTAAGCAAAAAATAATAGATACAAAAGAATATAGTATGGAAGAAAAAAAGAAAGTCTTTCAAGATATACATAATATGCTAGGTGGAAATGTAAGGCTCTTAATTAGTGGAGCAGCAGCATTAAATGGTAAAGTAGAAGAAGGTTACAGAGATTTAGGTATAAATTTAGTACAAGGTTATGGATTAACAGAAACCTCACCAGTAATAGGAATGGGAAACAATAGGTATCATAAGATAGGCTCAATAGGAAAAGCAGTACCAAATGTTGAAGCAAAAATAGAAGACGTAAATGAAGAGGGCATTGGAGAGTTAGTAGTAAAAGGTCCAAATATTATGATAGGGTATTATGGAGATCAAAAAGCTACAAATGCTGTGTTAAAAGATGGTTGGTTCTACACAGGAGATTTAGCAAAAATAGATGAAGAAGGATACATATTTATTTGTGGAAGAAAGAAAAGTGTAATAGTTTTAAAAAACGGAAAAAACATTTTTCCAGAAGAATTAGAGGGAATAATAAACAGAGTTGAAGGTGTAAAAGAAAGTTTTGTATTTGAAAAAAGAAATACAGAAGATGTAAATGATATAAAAATTTTTGCCAAAATTGTGTATGATAAAAAAATAGTAGAAGAAGCATATAAAACAAATAACAATATAGAAATATATAATTCAATAAACAATCAGGTAAAAGCAATAAATAAAAGCTTACCGCCATATAAAGCAATTCGTGGCATTATATTAACAGAAGAACCTTTAATAAAAACAACAACCTCTAAAATAAAAAGACAAGAGGAGTTAAAAACAATAACATGGAATTAGAAGGTTTAAAAACGAAGTTTTTAGGAAGAAATTTAATTTATTATGAAAGTATTGATTCTACACAGTTAGAGGCATTTAGACAAATAGAAAACAATATACCAAATGGAACAATTATAATTGCAGATTTACAAACACGAGGTATTGGAACACATGGAAGAAATTGGTACACGAATGAAAGAAATAACATAGCGTTTTCGTTTGTTATTTATCCAAAATGTAAAGTGGAAATGTTAAATGGAATAACTAAAGAAATCGCACAAGATATGATA
>CANQXC010000115.1 GCA_947627785.1 uncultured Clostridia bacterium
GAATAAGAGGCTAAATATATCAAGATTATAAAATATTTCAACCTTAAATTTTATTAAGAAATTACGGATAAACTAAAAAAAGAAAAATCTAAACAAGATTAATATAACATACAAAAATCAAAAAGACAACTAAAAAATAAAACAATTTAATAAGAAAAACATATATAGAAAGAGGAAGATTTTAATAGAAGAAACTAATGCTATAAATAAACATACATTAAAAATTTGTTTTAGGAAATATAAAATATTATTGAGTGGAATAAATAGAACTTAATCAAACTGTCAAAAAGACACAGAAAATGATGCAATATAAGTTATTTATATATTCAATTAAAGTCTAAGTAAAAAATTTTAAAATTTAAAAAAAGAATAAAAAATTAATTAATAATTAATTTTATTTTATTATTTTTTTTATTGCACATGCTTTACAAAAATTATTTAAAAAACAATTTACTTCATATAAAGATTTTAATGTATGTTTTTTCATTTGTGAAAAATTAAATTTTTTTTTATTTTTACTACGATAATCCATTTTTACTCCTTGATTTTTTATATATTTATTATATAATATTCTAGGAACGTAAAAAATGTTAATAAAATAATAATAAATAAAAATGTAATAAATATTTTAAAAGAAGAAAGAAATGATTATAAATGAGTGATGATATAAAATTAAAAAAAGATGAAAGAATTGATGATTTACAGATAAATAATTTAAAAATTATTCAGAATAAAAATGGTTTTTGTTTCGGGATAGATAGTGTTTTATTAAGTAATTTTGCAAAAGAAATAAAAAATGACTCAAACGTAATAGACTTGGGAACAGGAACGGGAATTATTGCGATATTATTGACAGCTAAAATAAATGCGAAAAATATTTTAGGAGTGGAGCTACAATCGGATGTAGCTGAAATGGCAAATCGAAGTGTAATTTTAAATAATTTAGAAAATAAAGTAAATATTTTAAATGAAGATATTAAAAAGTTGGACAAGGTATTACGAATGGGCACATATGATGCTATTGTTACAAATCCTCCATATATAAAATTGAATACAGGAGCTACAAATATAAATAATACTAAATTTATATCTAGACACGAATTGACATGTACCTTGGAAGATATAGCAAAAGTTTCAAGTAAATTATTAAATAATTATGGGGAAATATATATGGTTCATAGACCAGATAGATTAGTTGACATAGTAGAAACTTTTAGAAAATATAAATTAGAAATAAAAAAAATAAGGTTTGTATATACAGATGAAAATTCACAGTCAAATCTTGTATTAATAAAAGCAGTAAAAAATGGGAAATCATTTTTAAAAATTGAAAAGCCATTATATGTATATAAAGAAAAAAATAAATATACAGATGAAATTTTAGAGATGTATAATAAAAAATAAAAGGAGAGTAATATGTTAGGAAATTTATATTTAGTTGCGACGCCAATAGGAAATTTGGAAGATATAACATTAAGGGCTATAAAAGTGCTAAGTGATGTGGATATAATTGCAGCAGAAGATACAAGACAAACATTAAAATTATTAAATCACTTAGATATAAAAAAGCCTTTGATAAGTTACTATAAAGAAACGGAGAAAATTAAATCAGATATAATTATTAATAAATTACATGAAGGAAAGAATATTGCCATAGTATCAGATGCGGGAACACCAGCTATATCTGATCCTGGAGAAGAAATTGTAAGAAAATGCATAGAAGAAAAAATAAAGGTTATTCCAATCCCAGGAGCATGTGCGTTTGTTAATGCATTAATATGTTCAGGATTTAGCACAAGAGAATTTGTTTTCATAGGATTTTTATCATCAAATAAAAAAGATAAAAAAAATAAATTAGATGAGATAAAAAAAGAATATAAAACACTTATATTTTATGAAGCACCACATAGAATGAAAAATACATTAGAAATTATGAAGGAAATATTAGGTGACAGAAAGATAGTATTAGCAAGAGAAATAACAAAAATTCATGAAGAATTTATAAGAGGCAAGATATCAGAAATATTAGAGAGAGAACAAGAGATAAAGGGAGAGTTTGTTATTCTAGTTGAAGGAGACGAAAAGATAGATGCAGAAAAAGAATTTTTAAATTCTATGTCATTAGAAGAACATTATGAATATTATTTAAAGCAAAATATGGATAAAAAAGAAATAATAAAAAAAATTGCCAAAGATAGAAATAAAAATAAAAATGAGATATATCAATATTTTATAAATTATTAAAAATTATTACAATTAATAATTCTAACATAATATATGAAAAGAATTTCGATAAACTCTCTAGCAGAGAGTTTATCGAAATATTTTTATAAAAAAGCATTTAATCATCATTTTTTTTAGATATATTAACTATACATTTTTTACAAATATGTTTACCTTCAAACTCATAAAGCTTTTTAGAATTGCCACAAAATATACAATTTGGTTCATATTTTTTTAGAATAATAGAATCCCCTTCAACATAAATTTCCATAGGATCTTTTTCTGAAATTCCAAATTGTGTTCTTATTTCAATTGGGATAACAACCCTACCTAATTCATCAACTTTTCTAATTACTCCTGTTGCTTTCATGTGATTCCTCCTTAGTCCATTTTTTCAACACAAATTAAACATAAATATGATACCATAAAAATTATTAGAGGTCAATAAAAAATAACATTTTTTAGTAATTTATAAACACAAAATAGAATAAAATCAAATATAATATTAAATTTGAGAGGAAAAGTATGTTAAATTTAATTTGGCCAGTATTTTTAATAATATCTTTTGTGTATGGCATATGTTTTGGTGATATAGCTAAAACTAATATGTCGATTTTTGAATCTACAGAAAGTGCAGTTAATTTATGTATTCAGTTATTAGGAACGATTTGTTTGTGGAATGGAATTATGAAAATTGCACAAAGAACTAGTATAGTAGAAAAGTTAAAAAAGATTTTACATCCATTATTAAGATTTTTATTCCCCAAAATCAATAGAAATGAGGAAGTATATACTGAAATATCTATGAATATTGTAGCAAATATGATGGGTCTTCGGAAATGCAGCAACACCTATGGGATTAAAAGCTATGAAATCATTACAGAAGAGAAACAAGGAAAAAAATAAATTAAGTAATGAGATGGCAATATTTATAGTTTTAAATACGGCATCTATACAAATTATTCCAACAACAGTTATAGCAATAAGAAATTCCTTAGGATCGGCAAATCCTACTGCTATTTTATTCCCTGTATGGATAGCAACTATATGTGCAGCAATAGCAGCAATTTTAGCAGTAAAAGTTTTAACTAATATATGGCAGTAATAAATATTCTAAAACAAAAGTTTAAAACAATTAATTAAAAAATTTGTTACTTTATTATACATTTTTAGAAATAATTATTTTTTATTAAAAATAATTAAGAAGGAAAGTTTTTTATGAATTATATTAATTATTTATCTAATACGATAATTCCAATTGTTATATTAATAATAATAGTGTATGGATTGAAAGAAAAAGTAAAAGTGTTTGATGCTTTTTTAGATGGTGCAAAAGAGGGGATAGAAATAGTTATATCTCTTTTTCCAACATTAATAGGACTTTTTGTAGCTATAGGAGCTTTAAGAAATTCTGGAATAATTGATTTTTTTACAAATGCTATATCTCCTGTAATAAGTTTTTTAGGGATACCAAAAGAAATAATGCCACTTGCATTTTTAAGGCCAATTTCGGGCAGTGCATCTATAGCAATTGGGACAGATATTATGAAACAATATGGAGTGGATAGTAAAATTGGGATGATTGTTTCTACTATAATGGGTTCAACTGAGACAACATTATATACTATTGCTATATATTCAAGTGTTGTTAAAATAAAAAAAACAAGAGGTATTTTAATAGCTGCATTGATAGGAGATATTGTTGGAATGTTGATTTCTGTGGTATTTTGTCGAATTCTGTCGTAAAAAAATTGTTGACATTTGAAGGAATTTGTAGTATTATATAAGCATAAAATTTCAAGAAGAAAGATGAAAATATGATTATTAAATTCTCATTATTTATTTCTGTATTTTTTATTATCAGAAAAATCATTTTAAAAATTTTCGCCAAAAAGATTCTAAAAAGTATATCAAAAATAAATTATTAATTAACCGTAAGTAAATAAAAAAATGTTTTAAACTAATTAAAGTCATTAATATTGTAAAAATTAGTTTATCTATGCAGTAGTCCTAAAATTTTTGAACTAATTTTTACAAAATTTATATTCTTTCCCCATATTTATATCTACATAATGTTTTATTTCAATTAAGAGGCATCTCAGGTCGCCATATTTTTATCTTCTGAGATGTCTCTTTTTTAAGAAACTTGAAATAAGCTACTAGGAAAATCTCTTGGTGCAACATTTAAAGATATAGTATTTTCTAAATAATTATTCTTTTGAAGCTCTTCAACAACGGTTTTATAAGCAAGTTCAGGAAAATTATTTTCTTTGCTTAAATGTATTAACAATGCTTTTTCTAAGCCACTATTAATTAAATGTGAAATGGCTTTGCCAGTAGCAGAATTTTCCAAATGACCGTTTGGACCTGCAATACGTTGTTTTAATTTATAAGGATAAGAGGAGTACTGTAATACACTAGAATCATAATTAGCTTCTAACATAATTAATGAAGAATTTTCTAAACACTTGATTATATCATTAGAAATATGCCCTAAGTCGGTAGCTATACTAATTTTTTTGGTGTCTTTAATGATATTAAAACCACATGGGTCAACAGCATCATGAGGAGTAGAAAAAGGATATATTGTTAAATCATTTAATTTAAATTCATTATTATTGGTAAAAAAATTTACTTTACTATTATTTAATTTAATATTTTGTGATAATAACGAATTCCATGTTTTGTTATTAGTATATATAGGAATATTATATTTAGAGGATAAAAGACCGATGCTTTTTGTATGATCAATATGTTCATGAGTTATTAAAAGTGCGTCAATATCATTGGGAGTGACATTTATGGCTTCAAGAGCACATTCAATTTTTTTACAACTTACACCTGCATCTACTAATATTTTTGTATTTTCAGTTTGAATAAAAAAGCTATTTCCAGTACTTCCACTATATAAGCTACAACAATTTAACATATTAATTAACCATCCTTATTCAACAATTCTTTTTATTTGTGCTCCTAATTTTGAGAATTTAGTTTCAATATTTTCATAACCTCTATCAATATGTTTAAGATTATAAATTTCAGTAGTACCATTTGCGATAATGCCTGCAATAACTAAAGCAGCACCTGCTCTTAAATCGGTAGCGTATACAGGTGCACCAGTTAAATGACTTACACCTTCAAAAATTGCTGATTTACCTTGAGCAGTTATTCGTGCTCCCATTTTGTTTAGTTCAGCAGTATATTGAAATCTAGATTCCCAAATAGATTCATTTATTATGCTGGTACCATCAGCAATTGATAAGACTACTCCCATTTGAGGTTGTAAGTCTGTAGGAAATCCTGGATATGGTAATGTTTTTATAACTGTCTTTTGTGGTCTATTGCTAGACCATACATGAATTACATCTCCATAAGCTTCAACATTACCACCGATTTCAATTATCTTAGATGTTAATGAATCCATATGTTCAGGAATGCAATTTTTAATTGTCAAATCCCCTTTAGAAGCAATTGCTGCAAGCATAAATGTGCCTGTTTCAATTTGATCTGGAACGATAGAATATGTAACATTTTCTTTTAAGGCTTTTACACCATTAATTTTGATTAAATCAGTGCCAGCACCTCGAATATCTGCACCAAGTGAGTTAAGAAAATTTGCAACATCGACAATATGTGGTTCCTTAGCAGCATTATCTATAGTGGTGGTTCCTTCAGCAAAAATACTTGATAATAATACGTTTATAGTTGCTCCAACAGATACTATGTCCATATATATATTAGTACCTACTAATTTATCTGCTTTTACATTAATTTTACCTTGTGATAAATTAGCAACAGCCCCTAATGCTTCAAAACCTTTTATATGCTGATCTATTGGTCTAGCTCCTAAATTACAGCCACCAGGTAACCCAACCTCAATTTCTTTGCACCTACTAAGCATTGCACCAATTAAATAATAAGATGCTCTAAATTTGCTCGTTAGGTCTAAGGGCGCATGTGTTTTGTTAATATTACGATTATCTATTAATAAACTATTTGTATCAATCCAAGTGATTTTAGAGCCTAATTGCTCTAAAATTTCGCACGATAATTTTACATCTATAATATTAGGAACATTATGAAGAGTGCATATTCCATTGCATAAAAGCGTGGCAGGAATGATTGCGATTGCAGAGTTTTTAGCACCAATAATTGAAATTTCTCCTTTAAGAGGAGTACCACCTGTTATAACTAGTTTTTCCATAATTATTCATTCCTTTCAAGACGTAAAAATTTGTTTCAAATAGAAAATAGAGTGAATATTCACTCTATAACTTACATAAATATACCACTTATAGTAAAATTTTGCAATACTTCTACGATTTTAAATTTTATTTTTACATTAGTATTGCTTTCAGAAATTAATTCATAATCTTCATTAGATAAATTATCCTTCATAATTTGTTTAGAATCATCAGGAACGATACCAGAAGTTACATTTACAAAGCAAAGGGGAGGAAACATTACACACCACCAATTTTGACCGTTTAGCTTCTCCAATTTCTATTTTTAAAGCGTCATAATATCCAGGAGGTAATGTAATATCACCATATTTTTTACTAGGGAAAGTAAAGTTTCCAACACTTACATTTACTTTATACGGATAACCATTATCTTGTACAGTTTTGGTAGCAATGCTTTTTATATCTTCTAAATGTATTTGGGCAATTTCAATAATTTCATCCTTAGAAGTAGCATTCTTACTAATTTCATTTATATATCCAATAACACTATCTCTAACTATATATTTTAAATTTTGATCTTCTTCAGAATTACTATTAGCAATAACATGTAATCTAAAAACACTGTCTGTAATATCTGAACATACGGCTTTTGTATATGACATAGCAGAAATAAAAATGTATAATATTAATAACGTAATTAAAATTAAACAACGTTTAAATTTCATCATAAGCTTAATTCCTTTCTTTTAAGGAGGTAGTTATAAATGAAGCATAAATTAAAAATTTTATTTATAATTTAAGAAAGTTATATATGATAATAAAAAGTTAATTTTTTTCAAAATAAACCTCCAAATGAAAAAATATAATTTTTTGTTAAAAAATTTCTTTAGATAAATTATTAACCAATTTTTTAAAAATATACATAAAATTAATTTTAAAAAGTTATATAATCAAGAAAAACGCTTGCGGAAGCGTGGACTTTGTCGAATTTAGACGTACGATTTTTATTGACATATATATAAATAAATGGTAAAATTTACCAGTAGAAAAACTTGAGGAGGAACTAGTATGAGAGAAACTTTTAGTGCACAAAAGGTGTGTAGCTTTTATGTAAGCAATATGCATTTTGCTACAATGATTTTACCATTTGTAAATAAACAAATAGAGGAGAAGACAAAAGTTATAACATTTTTGGAAAACAATTTCACAACAAATATTGAACTAGTTTTATCAAAATTAATAGCATCAGAAGAAAGAAAAAAGAAGCTTTTAAACATTAATTGGAGGGATACTAAAGTAGTAAAATATTTAAATATTGAAAAAAAACTAAAAAATAATTTGGAAAACAATAGTAAAAATATAATAATAGTTAATGGAAGTGAGGAATATATAAATAATGCAAATTATTGCATAGATAAATATATTCAAAAAAACCATAAAAAGATAGAAAAAAATAGTCTAAAAGTAATAAATTTTTATGAAGTTCGGGAATTTCAATGAGAATATTAAAGAAATATTGGATAAACACGAAGCCATATTCAATACATCTGGTGAACATAGAATAGAAGAAATCTTTGAAGGGTACAAAAAATCTAAAGAACAAATAGAAATGTTGTAAATAAAAAAGTCCTAGTTAAATTAATGACTAGGATTTTTTATTGTAAAACAACAAGGTTCCTGGGTACCCACCCACAATCTTTGATTGTGATGGTGGGTAGGGTTCTTATTAGAAAAAATATTTAAGCATATATCTACAATTTTAATGTAATAGAAATAGTTTTCATACTAAAAAATATAGCAAACTGTTACATCACATATTTTGGGATATTCTAAAAAAGTATTGACAAAATGCAGAGTGTTGTATAAAATAAATGTGATTACAAATGTACTTACGCATCATTATAAAGGAGGGATTTTAGTGAATCCAAAATATGAAAAAGCAAAGCAAATTTTAAATAAATATAATCAACAACATGTTTTAAAATTTTATGATAATTTGGATAATTCAAAGAAGGAAGAATTATTAAATCAGATATTTAATATTGATTTTGAACAAATAAAAACATTGTATGAAAATATTAATAAAATAGAACATAAACAAAATGAAATATCACCAATAGAATATACTGATAAATCTAAAATGACACAAAGAGAGAAAGAAAATTACTTAGAAAAAGGCAGCAACATAATTAAGCAAAACAAATATGCAGTAGTTACAATGGCAGGAGGACAGGGAACAAGATTAGGACATAGTGGTCCAAAAGGAACATTTATGTTAGGAATAAATCCAGATAAATCATTATTTGAAATTTTTTGTGATAAACTAAAAGAAATCAAAAACAAATATAATGTAGTAGTACCGTGGTATTTAATGACAAGTAGAGAAAACAATGAAGAGACTGTAGCATTTTTTGAAAAAAATAATTATTTTAATTATCCAAAGGAAGCTGTAAAATTTTTCATACAAGATGAAATCCCAATGATAGATATGCAAGGAAAAGTTATTTTTACAGAAAATGGCTTAATAAAACAAGCAGCGAATGGACATGGAGGAGTATTTGAATCTATGTTTAAAAGTGGTGTAGTAGATGACATAAAGAAGAAAAACATAGAATGGATATTTATAGGACCAGTTGATAATCCATTAGTACAAATGACAGACGAGCTAATGTTAGGATTAGCAATAGAAAAAAACGCTATGGCGGTTGGAAAATCAATAGTAAAGTTGAACCCAGAGGAAAAGGTTGGAGTATTTTGTAAGAAAAATAATAATCCAAGTGTTGTAGAATATACGGAAATAACGAAAGAAATGTCTGAAATGAGAGATGACAATGGTGAATTATTATATGGTGAATCACATATTAATTGTAATTTATTTAATATAAAAGCAATTGAAAAAATAGGTAACGAAAAATTACCATATCACACAGCTTTTAAGAAGGCTACATATATTAATGAAAATGGAGAAATTGTTAAATCTCAAGAACCAAATTGTTATAAATTTGAGACATTTATATTTGATAGTTTTGAAAAACTAAAAAATATGCAAATTTTAAGAGGCGTAAGAGAAGAAGAATTTGCTCCTGTAAAAAATAAAGAAGGATTAGATAGCCCCGAAACTGCTAGAAAACTATATAAAGCATATTATAATTGTTAATACGTAGAAAGTGAAATTGAAATTAATTATAATTACTAAATGCATTATTAATAAATAATACCTAAAAGGTTTAGCTTTATATGAATACATTTATTGTAAAACAACAAGGTTCATGGGTACCCACCCACAATCTTTGATTGTGATGGTGGGTAGGGTTCTTATAATAAAGCAAGAAAGGAATGTATAAAAATGGAAAGATATCAAGAAAAATATGAAGAATGGTGTAATAATAAAATTTTTGATGAAAGCACTAAACGTGAATTAGAATTGATGAAAAATAATGAAATAGAGAAGAAAGATAGTTTTTATAAAGAT
Organism: uncultured Clostridia bacterium; assembly: GCA_947627785.1. GTDB lineage: Bacteria > Bacillota > Clostridia > TANB77 > CAG-508 > UMGS1781. The sequence continues at coordinate 9,880 of CANQXC010000115.1, forward strand.
TTAGAATTTGGAACAGCAGGACTAAGAGGAATAGTTGGAGCAGGAACAAATAGAATGAATAGATATACAGTAGGAAAAGCTACGCAAGGACTTGCAAATTATATAATTAAAAACAATGGGCAAGAAAGAGGAGTAGCTATAGCATATGACTCAAGGCATATGTCAACAGAGTTTAGTGAATTAGCAGCTTTAATACTAAATGCAAATGGAATAAAAACATATATTTTCGAATCATTAAGACCAACACCTGAATTATCATTTACCGTAAGAAAATTAGGTTGCATTTCAGGAATTATAATAACTGCAAGTCACAATCCACCAAAATATAATGGATACAAAGTATATTGGGAAGATGGGGCACAAATAACAGACCCAATAGATACTGGAATAATTGCAGAAGTAAATGAGATTACAGATTTTGGAACAATAAAAACAATATCAAAAGAAGAAGCTATTCAAAAAAAATTATATAATGTAATTGATATAAAAATGGATACAATGTATCTAGAAGAATTAAAGAAAAACACATTAAATCCAGAAGAAATAGAAAAAGCAGCAGAAAGTTTACGAATAGTGTATACACCATTACATGGGACAGGTGGAAGGTTAGCTAAGAGAATATTAGAAGAACAAGGATATAAAAATGTTTACATAGTTAAAGAGCAGGAAATACCAGACGGAGATTTCCCAACAGTAAGTTATCCAAATCCAGAAGATCCTAAAGCATTTGAATATGCCTTAAATTTAGCAAAGGAAGTGGATGCAGATATAGTTCTTGCGAATGACCCAGATGCAGATAGAATAGGTTTACATGTAAAAGATAATAAAACAGGTAAATACATAACTTTTAATGGAAATATGATAGGCTTAACCATTGCGGAATATTTAATTTCACAAAAAAAAGAGAAAGGAATATTACCAGAAAACCCTGCATTAATAAAAACAATAGTATCATCAAATATGGCAGATAGAATCTGTGAATACTACGGAGTTAAGTTATTCTTAGCTCTAACGGGATTTAAAAATATAGCAGCCAGAATAAGACAATTTGAAAAAGACAGTAGTTATAATTGTATTATGGGATATGAAGAAAGCTATGGCTGCTTAATTGGAACACATGCAAGGGATAAGGACGGAATAATTGCTTGCATGTTGCTATGTGAAATTGCAGCATATTATAAAAATAGAGGCATGACATTATGGGATGCTATTTTAAACATGTATGAGAAATATGGATATTACAGAGAAGGACAAATACAAGTAACATTAGAAGGTGCAGATGGTGCAGAAAAAATACAAGAAATGATGAAAACTATGAGAAACAATCCACCAGAAAGCCTAGGTAAATATAAAGTAATAAAAATAATGGATTGTTATCTTGGAATAGAAAAGGATATTATAACAGGAAAAGAAGAAAAAATAGATTTACCAAAATCAAATGTATTAAGATATACATTAGAAAATGATTGTTGGTGTGCAGTAAGACCATCTGGAACGGAACCAAAGATAAAATTTTATATGGGAGTAAGAGGAGAAACACTTGAAAGTGCGGAAAAAGATTTAGGAGAATTAATAGAAGCAATGAGGACATATACTAAATAAAATTTATAATATGTTTGTATATATTATATAAAAAATCTAAATGGCTACGAGGGTAATCCATGAGCAGCAGGCTGTTTGATTATTTTCTTTCGAAAAAATATGAGACTCCTGCGTTTGGCTACTTTATACATGTAATTGGCTGTGAATTGTGACCACAGAGAAAATAGGAGGAAATTTTAGAAATGAAGGTAAAAACAGACCAAGATTTATTAGAAGAATTTTTAGAAACAAATAAAAAGTCACATTTTTTACAATCTCCTGAATGGGCAAAAGTAAAAAAAGACTGGGAACATGAAATGATTATTGTAAAAAATGATGCAGGTGATATTGAAGGAACAATGAGCATATTATTAAGAAAGATACCTGTAATTAATAGATACATAATGTATGCACCAAGAGGATTTGTATGTGATTATCATGATAAAAAAATTCTAAAAAAACTAACGGATGAAGCACAAAAAATAGCGAAGAAATATAAGGCATTTATATTTAGATTAGATCCAGATATTCCAAAAAATGATGAGGTATTTGCAGAAATAATAAAAGAGTTAGGTTATAAACAAAAAAAGAATATAAAAAGTATGCTTCAAATAGTGCAACCAAAATGGATTTCAAGAATAACATTAACAGGGAAAACAGAGGAGGATTTGCTAAATTCGTTTTCATCAAAACATAGATATAATGTTAGATTAGCAAAGAAAAAAGGAGTTACAATAAGAGAAGGAACAAGAGAGGATTTGCCAACATTTTATGACATTATGAAAATTACAGAAACAAGAAATGAATTTTATGTGCGACCATTAAGTTATTTTGAAGGAATTTGGGATGCAATGAGTCCAAATAACCATATAAGATTAATATTTGCAGAATATGAAGGAAAACCAATTTCAGCAGTTTTACCAATAAAATACGGAAATAAAGTATGGTATTTATATGGTGGTAGTTCAAATGAACATAGAAACTTAATGCCTAATTACTTATTGCAATTTGAAATGATGAAATGGGGATTAGAAACTAATTGTGATATTTATGATTTTAGGGGTGTATCTGGAATAATGGCGGAGAATCATCCACAACGTGGTATATACATATTTAAAAAAGGATTTAATGGTGACATAATAGAACTTGTTGATGAAATGTATATAGTTTATAATCCTTTGGTAAATGCAATATTTAATATGATGCAATATACTTATAAAGCTATTACAGGAGTCAAAGAAAAAATAAAGAGAAAAGAGTATAGGGAGAAAACATGCAAAAACAAAAAATAAGAAAAGAAGATACTAAAATAGAGAATGTTGAAAGAGAACATACAAAAAAAGATAATTTCATGAACAATGTTATTATTATAATTATATCCCAAATATTTATAAAAATTATTGGAATTGCTTATAGAATATATCTTACAAATAGAGATGGATTTGGAGATGAAGGAAATGCAATTTATACAGGCGGATACCAAATCTATTCATTGCTATTATTATTATCAACAGTAGGAATACCAAGTGCAATATCAAAACTAGTATCTGAAAAACTAGCAGTTAAAGATTATAATGGAGCACATAGAACTTTTAAAGTTTCGTTTATTTTGGTTAGTATGATAGGTCTAGCAGGTAGTATAATATTATTTTTATTATCTGATTACATATCATACAAGATGCTTTTAATGCCAGAAGCTGCTCTTACAATTAAATTTTTGTCGCCATCAATATTTTTTGTATCTATGTCAGCAACAATAAGAGGATATTTCTTAGGGATGCAAACAACTAAGCCTACGGCAAACTCACAAACATTAGAGCAAGTTTTAAAAACAATTCTTACAGTAATATTTGTAGAAATAACAGCACATGTAACATCTACAAATACAGCATTAATGGCAGCAAGTGCTAATTTAGCAACAACAGCTTCAGTAATATTAAGTTTCACATATATATATAGATTATATTCTGTAAAGAAGAGAGGTATTTGGCAAGAAATAAATAAACAAGAAAAACGTCCATTAGAAAGCAAAAGAAACATTATAAAAAAAGTTTTACTTGTTGCTATTCCAATATCTTTAACCTCAATCGTAGTATCTATTAATAAGTGTATCGACACAGTTACAATAATGCAAGGATTAACTCATTTCTTAACAGAGGAAGAAGCCAAAATTCAATATGGAATTTTAAATGGAAAAGTAGATACATTAATAGGATTACCACTTGCATTTAATGGTGCATTTGCATTAGCATTAATACCAATGCTTTCTTCTGCAAAAGTGCAGAAAGATATGGATGAAATTAATTCTAAAATTTCGCTTTCAATATTAATAAGCACATTAATTGCATTGCCAGCATCAGTTGGAATGTGTGTATTTGCACAGCCAATATTAGATTTAGTTTTCCCAAATGCAAATCAAGGTGCAAATATTTTAAGTGCAATATCTTTTATGGTAGTATTTACAACAATAGGTCAAACATTGAATGGTGCATTGCAAGGACTAGGAAAATTAAAACTTCCAGTAATTTCACTAATAATTGGTATAGTTGTAAAAACTATTTTGAATTTGGTATTAATTCCAATTGAATGGATTGGAATATATGGAGCGACTACAAGTTCTATAATATGCTATGTTATAACATTCTTAATAGAAATTGTTGCTTTAATAAAAATGACAAAAATAAAAATGCCAATATCTAAATTTGTTGTAAAACCTATTGCAGCAAGTGCTGTTATGATTGCAATTTCATATGCGGTATTTAAGTTAGCATGCATGATTAAAAGTCAAAATTTAGCACTAATATTAGCAATAATTGTTGCAGTATTGGTATATTGCATAGCAGTAGTTATGCTTAAAATATTAAATAAAGAAGAATGGTTAATGATGCCAAAAGGAGAAAAAATTTATAATAAAATATACAAAAAATCACAGAATGTGCAGGAAGATTAAATAATAACTTTAATTATTATTTTTAAATAAAAATGAAAGTAGATTTTTGTGTCTACTTTCATTTTACCATTTCATAATATTATTTATGGCTTTTTTTCCATATTAAAATAAAATTTTCTGAAAAAAATATATTTTATTTTTGAGGTAATTTTTAAAATTTATAAATAATTATTTTTCAACTTGTATTTCAGAAATATTCCATCCTTTTATGTTACTACGTTTTATAGCTCCATAAATATTTGTTTTAATTGAAGGAATATCTTTTTGTAAATTATAAATTAAATTTTTCATATCTTCTCTTTTAGAAACTCCATCCATTGGACAACATTTAGGCATTACTTGGATATTATGTTTCTTAATAAAAGTCTTAATACTCTTTTCAGGTGCATAAATTAATGGTCTAATTAAAGTTATACCAGACCTATCCATATAACTCTTAGGAGCAAAAGTATTAATTGAACCACCATATAATAAATTTAAGAAAAATGTTTCTAAAACATCATCTTCATTGTGACCTAAAGCAATTTTATTGCAGCCTTCACGTATTGCAACACTATTTAAAATACCTCTTCTTAAATTAGCACAAAGTGAACATGGATTTTTTTCTTTACGAATATCAAAAACAATTTCTTTTATATGTGTTTTCTCTTCAACATATTCTACGCCTATATTTTCACATGTATTTTTCAAAAATTCACTATTAAAAAAATCAAAACCAGGATTTATACTAATAGCAATTAAATCAAATTGTTTATCATAAAAGCGTTGTAAAGCTTTTAAGGACATAAGTAAAGTAATAGAATCTTTACCACCAGATAACCCTACGGCAATCTTATCTCCGGTATCTATCATATCATAATCTTGAATAGCTTTTCGTATATAACTTAGCATACGTTGCATAAATATCATTCCTTACATAAGATTTTAGGTTTTTTAAAAGGTTTTACCTATAAAACTTTTTTTTATTTAATATTTTTGTTTCTCTTTTGTTAATATAAACATAAAATTTAGTCATATTTTTATTGTTTAATAATTTAATTAGAATTTTTTAGTTTCTTTTTAAATCTGAAAATTGATATTGTTCCAGAAATAATTTCGAATAAATTACCTAATAAAGAAACATAAGCTCCTACAATATAATTATAAAACATATAGAAAATTGCATCAATAATAAATATATATCTTAAAAATTGAGTATTATTTTGCCAAGTAGAAATTGTATATAATAATGTTGCAAGAACTGGAATCCAACTTAAAGGACTTTTACAATATAATAATGCTAAAAAAATTATAATAAAAATAAAAAATAATAAAAGGCTAAAAGGATTATTTTTATTTTTTTTAGCATTTACTCCAAATACAAAGCATCTAAGAGCAGAAATTAAATCCATTAAACAAGTTGAAAAATAACCTAATAAAAAGTATTGTATAGCAAAAAAAATATTTGCTAATAATTGAAATACTAAAATATTTGATTTTTTCTTAGCTTGTACACTACTTACCCAACTACCTAAAGCCAAAACACCAAAAATGTGTGGCAGTATATTCATTTATAAATCACCAATCAATAATATACAATAAAAAAGAAAAAAAGTAAAGAAAAATCGAGAATTTTCATGTAATGAAAAATTTTAGAAATAATTAAGATAAAATATTTTTAAATTAGTAGATATCAAATAATTATAAAAAATACGAACA
>CANQXC010000116.1 GCA_947627785.1 uncultured Clostridia bacterium
TTAACACTTATGATTAATTAGAGGAGGTTTATTACTATGAAAATGACATATCAACCAAAAAATAGACAAGAAAAGAAGGTTCATGGATTTAGAGCAAGAATGAAAACTAGAAGTGGAAGAAATGTTTTAAAAGCAAGAAAAGCTAAAGGAAGAAAAAAAATTACTGTATAAAAATATTATAGAAAATTAATTTAAAAATTTTAAATTAAATAAAATATTTTATATGTTAATATTGAAATATTAAGTTTAATCTATATATGTAAAAATTGAAATTTTTTCTATACAATAAAAAATGAGTGATGAAAATGAAAAAAACAGTAATGCTAAAAAAAAATTATGAATTTAGAGGAGTTCTAAATAAAGGAATTTGTTCTAGAGGTTTTTTATTGGATATTTATATAAGAAAAAACAATAAAAAAATAAATCAGTTAGGAATAGCTGTTAGTAAGAAAGCAGGAAACAGTGTAAAAAGAAATAAAATAAAAAGATTAATAAGAGAAAATTATAGGCTTTTTGAAAAAGATTTAGATGTTGGAAATAGTATTGTCATATTATGGAAGAAAAAAATAGATTATAATAATTTTAATTTTTATGATGTAAAAAATGATATTTTTAATATTTTTACTAAATTAAAAATATTGTAGGAGAAATATGAAATATGAAAAAAATTTTTTTATTAAAATTTAATAAAATAAGCCTTTCTATAAAAAATATAATAAAAAAAATAGTTATATTTTTTATAAAAATATATAAAAAATATTTTTCTCCAATATTTGTATATTTTGGAATTCACTGTAAATATTATCCAACTTGCTCACAATATGCAAGACAAGCAATAGAAAAATATGGAATAATTAAAGGAATTGGATTAAGCATAAAAAGATTTTTAAAATGTAATCCTTTTTCAAGAGGAGGATATGACCCTGTAAAATAGGAGGAAAAATGATAAATTTCTTTGCAGGTATATTTGGTTATATTTTAAACTGGATATACATATTAGTTAAAAATTATGGATTAGCAATAATTATTTTTTCAGTTTTAGTAAAGTTAATTATGTTACCATTATCAATAAAACAACAGAAGACATTAAAGAAAAACGAAAAAATCCAGAAAGAAATGCAAATATTGCAAATAAAACATAAAGGAAATCCAGAAAGATTAAATCAAGAAATGATGGATTTATATAAAAGAGAAAAAATTAATCCTTTTGGAGGATGTTTTAGTGTTATTATACAAATAATATTACTTTTATCAATGTTTTATTTAGTAAGAAGTCCTCTTACATTTATGAAGCAAATTGATGAAAAAACTATTACAGCTAAAATAGATGAAATAAAAAAAGAAAATGGAGAATTTAGCATAAGCAGAACATATCCTGAAATGAGTGTTATCAAATATATTCAAGAAAAAAATTTAACTGAAAATGAAATGTATATTAACATGGATTTTCTTGGATTAAATTTAAGTAAAGTACCTCAAGAAGAATATTCAGATCCAAAGGTTTTCATTATACCAGTATTATATGTAATTTCATCTATAATATCAATAAAATTAACATCAAATGTAAAACCTAAAAAAGAGGAAGAAAGTAAGGCTTTAACTAGTAAAAAGGATAATGATGAAATGGATCAAGCAGAAATGACAGCACAGATGAATAAAACTATGTCATGGATGATGCCAATCTTATCAGTATCTATTTCTCTAGTAGCACCATTAGGATTAGCTTTATATTGGTTTGTAAATAATATTATAATGATAATTGAAAGAATAATTTTAAATAAAGTTTTCTCTAAAGAAGAAAGTGAGGAATAATTAGTATTTAATTATCTATCTAAGTTAACACTAATTATTTTCTAAAATGTTGTATTTTGGAAAGGAATGTGAAAAAGATGGCTAAATCAATAATTGTAGAAGGTAAAACTACTGCAGAAGCAATTGAAAAAGGATTAAAAGAGTTAAAAGTATCTAAAAATATGGTAGAAATAAAAACATTAGAGGAAGAAAAAAAGAGAAGTTTTTATAGTATTTTAGCACCAAGAGTTGTTAAAGTTGAGATGACTTTAAAAGAAGATATTAATCCAGAAACAAAAAATGTAATAAAAAAGAAAAAAGAAATTAATACGAATATGGATGAAATAGAAGCAGTTGCAACGAAATTAAAAGAATTTTTTAATTCAATTATAGATGATGCAGAATGTAAGGTAGAAATTGAAAATTTTAATATTTGTGTAAAAATTAATGGAGAAAATATTAATCATTTAATAGGATATAGAGGAGCAACAATAAATGCATTGCAAACAATTGCTAGTGCAATTGCAAATAAAAATTCATCTTCTAAAATAATAGTTATGGTAGATGTAGGAAATTATAGAGAAAAAAGAGAAAAGACGTTGGAAGAGTTAGCAGAAAAAATTTCAAAAACAGTAATAAAAACAAAAAAATCTATAACATTAGAACCAATGACTGCATATGAAAGAAAAATTATTCACACAAAATTACAAGATAGTGATAAAGTAAAAACTTTTAGTAAAGGTGAAGAACCACATAGAAGAGTGGTAATAGCTTTAAAATAATAAACTATATAAAAATGGCAGATTAATATATCTGCTTTTTTAAATATAGAAAAAAATATAATTAATTAAAAATAATAAAATAATTTTATTTTAGAAAGGAAAATATAAAATGTCAACTATTGTAGCAATATCAACAGCACCAGCTATTGGAGGCATAGGAATAGTTAGATTAAGTGGAGAAAAATGTTTTGAAATATTAAATAAAATATTTGTGCAAAAAAATCCACAAAAAATAGAGGAGATAAATGGGTATCAAATTAAATATGGAAAAATTATAGATCCTGAGACTAACCAAGTTGTAGATGAGGTGCTGGTATCTTATTTTAAAAAACCAAAAAGTTATACAGCAGAAAATATGTGTGAAATTAATTCACATGGAAATATGGTTGTTTTAAGGAAAATTATGCAATTATGTATAAATAGTGGAGCTGTTTTAGCTGAGCCAGGTGAATTTACAAAAAGGGCTTTTTTTAATGGAAGAATAGACTTAACTCAAGCTGAAGCAACAATAGATATAATAAATGCTCAAAGTGCAAGAGAAGCACAAGAATCTGCAAATCAATTAGAGGGATTTTTATCAAAAAAAATTAATTTAATAAAAAATAAAATTATGAATATAATGGTAGATATCGAAGCAAATATTGATTATCCAGAATATGATTTAGAGGAAATCTCTTATAAAAAATCTATTGAAAGTTTAAAAAATATTGAAAATGATTTATTAAAATTAGCACAAACTTTTGAAAATGGAAAAATTCTTAAAGAAGGTATAAAACTTGCTATAATAGGAAGTCCTAATGCCGGAAAATCATCTTTATTAAATAAAATTTTACATGAAGACAGAGCAATTGTAACAGATATAGCAGGTACAACTAGAGATACAATAGAGGAAAAAGTGATTTTTGAGGGTATACCATTTAAATTAGTTGATACAGCAGGAATAAGAGATACAGATAATAAAATAGAGCAGATTGGAATTGAAAAATCTAAGAAAGCAGCAAGTGAATGCGATATTTTAATTGCAGTTTTTGATAATTCAAAAGAATTACAGCAAGAAGATATTGAAATATTAAAATTGGTAAAAACAAAAAAATCAATAATAATTTTAAATAAAATAGATTTAAAAGAATCTAATTTAGAAAAAAATACTGAAATTATAAATTGCAATAAAAAAGTAATAAAAATGTCTTTAAAAGAAGATGATGGAGTAGATGAATTATTTAAAGAGTTAATTAAAATGGTTAATTTTAGTGAAATTACTATGGATAATGAATTAATTATTACCAATATAAGACATCAAGAGTTAATTAATAAAGCAATTAAAAGCACAAGAATGGCCATAAACGATTTAAAATCAGCTATGCCTATAGATATTGTATCTATAAATATAAAACAGATTCTAGAGGATTTAGGAGAAATTACAGGAGATAATGTTTCTGAAGATATTATTAAGAGTATTTTTTCTAAATTTTGCCTAGGAAAATAAAATATATGTTAATATATACAATATTTAAATAAATGTTAAAAATATAAAATAATAGAAATATAAAATCAAATTAAATGGAAAGAGGAAATATAATGAAATACAAAGCAGGAGATTATGATGTAGCAGTAATTGGAGCTGGACATGCAGGATGTGAAGCTGCACTTGCATGTGCGAGAAAAGGGCATAAGACACTATTGTTTTCTATAACATTAGAAAATATAGCAAATATGCCATGTAATCCTAATATAGGAGGAACATCTAAAGGTCATTTAGTTAGAGAGATAGATGCCTTAGGTGGAGAAATGGGAAAGAATATAGATAAATCTTTCATTCAATCTAAAATGTTAAATAAATCAAAAGGACCAGCTGTATATTCTTTAAGAGCGCAAGCAGATAGAAAGAAATATCAACGAGAAATGAAAAAAACACTTGAGCAACAAGAAAATTTATATGTTAAGCAAGCAGAGATTGTGGATATAATTGTGGATAATTGGGAAGTAAAAGGAGTTGAAACAAATATTGGTGCTATATATAATGTTAAAGCTGTTATATTAGCTACAGGTACATATTTAAAAGGAAAGATATTTATAGGAGAGGTTAATTTTGAAAGTGGACCAGATGGAGTTTTTCCAGCTAACAGATTATCAGATTGTTTAAAAAAATTAAATATAGATATAGTAAGATTTAAAACTGGGACACCAGCGAGAGTAAATAAAAGAAGTATAGATTTTTCAAAAATGGAAATTCAAAATGGGGATGATGAAATTATACCTTTTTCTTTTGATAATGAAAATTTGAAAAAAGAACAAGTACCATGTTATTTAACATATACAAATGAAAAAACACACGAAATTATCAGAAAAAATCTACATCGTTCTCCATTATATTCTGGACAAATAGAAGGAACAGGACCAAGGTATTGTCCATCAATCGAAGATAAAGTGGTAAGATTTAGTGATAAGGAAAGACATCAAATTTTTATAGAGCCTATGGGAACAGATACAGAAGAGATGTATGTTCAGGGAATGAGTTCATCATTGCCTGAAGATGTTCAAATAGCTATGTATAGAACAATTCCAGGGTTAGAAAATGTAGAATTTACGAGACCTGCATATGCAATAGAATATGATTGTATAGAACCATCACAATTAAAATTATCATTAGAATTAAAGAAAATAAAAGGAATGTTCTTTGCTGGACAAATAAATGGAACTTCTGGATACGAGGAGGCTGCTGCCCAGGGAATAATTGCAGGTATAAATGCAGCATTAGAAATAGAAGGAAAAGAGCCTGTTATATTACACCGATCAGATGCATATATTGGAGTTTTAATAGATGATATAGTAACAAAAGGAACAAATGAACCATATAGAATGATGACCTCAAGAGCAGAATATAGATTGTTATTAAGACAAGATAATGCCGATATGAGATTAACAGAAATTGGTTATAAGGTAGGACTTATTTCAGAAGAAAAGTATCATAAATTTTTACAGAAGAGAACAAATATAGAAAAAGAAATTGAAAGATTAAGAAATACTACAATTAAACCTACTGAAGAGGTTAACAAATTTTTAAAAGAACATAATTCTTCAGAAATAAATAATGGAATAAAGCTTGTAGATTTATTAAAAAGAACGGAAATAAGTTATAAAGATTTAAAAGATATTGATAAAAATGCCCCAGAATTAACAAGAGCAGAAAAAGAAGAAGTAGAAATAGAAATAAAATATGAAGGATATATAAAATTACAATTAGAACAAGTATTAAAATTTAAGAAATTAGAAAATAAGGTATTACCAGAAAAAATAGATTATTTGAACTTGCAAGGAATAAGTTTAGAGGCAAGACAAAAATTAGATAAATATAGACCAACATCAATAGGACAAGCTTCTAGAATTTCTGGTATTTCACCAGCTGATATATCAGTATTACTTATTTATTTAGAACAACTAAAACATAAATAATAAAAAAATCTAAAAAAATAGGAAAGGAAAGTATATGAGTTTTGAAACAAGCATCTTAGATAAAATGAATAAAATAGGAATAAAGTTAAATAATGAACAAATAGAAAAATTTTATAAATATGAAAAAATTTTGTTAGAATGGAATGAAAAAATAAATTTAACAGCTATTGTAGATGAAAATGAAATAATTTTGAAGCATTTTGTAGATTCAGCAATTATTACAAAGTATATCAAAAGTGAACAAAAAGTGGCTGATATAGGAACAGGAGCTGGATTCCCAGGAATACCATTAAAAATAATAAATAAATATAATAATATTTATTTATTAGATTCTTTAAATAAAAGAATAAAATTTTTAGAAAAAGTTATTGAAACACTAGAATTAAAAAATATTTGTGCTATACATTCAAGAGCGGAGGAAATAGGGCATAATAAAGAATTTAGACAACAATTTGATGTAGTAGTTTCAAGAGCTGTAGCAAAATTAAATGTCTTATTAGAATATATGTTACCATTAGCAAAAGTCGGAGGAACTTGTATTTGTTTAAAAGGTCCAAATGTTGAAAATGAAATAGAAGAAGCCCAAAATGCATTAAACGTATTAGGTGGTAAAATAGAAAAAATAGAAAATTTTAAGTTGCCAGATTCAGATAATGAAAGAAACTTAATATTTGTAAAATGTATAAAACAAATACAAAATAAATATCCACGTAAAGCGGGAACACCGACAACATTACCACTTTAAAGAGATGTTTCACGTGAAACAAATTTATAAAACTATTGATATAACTGATAAAGAGCTGTTAAATAAAAATAACAGTTCTTTTATGTTTCACGTGAAACACATTTTAAATTATAAAAAATATAAAAATTTATTGACTTTTTTATAAAAAAATTATATTATTGTTATATTATTTTTAGGAGGGATGAAATTGAGTAAAGTTATTGCAATAGTTAATCAAAAAGGTGGAGTTGGTAAAACAACAACAGCAGTAAATTTAAGTACCGTTTTAGCACAAAAAGGAAAAAAAGTATTACTAATAGATGAAGATCCACAAGGAAATGCAACAAGTGGTCTAGGAATTGAAAAAAGTGCTGACAAATCAATATATGATGTACTTATAAATGAGACTACATTTGGAGAAGCTATTATGAGAACATCTGTAAAAAACTTATATTTATGCCCTTCAAATATAAACTTAGCTGGAGCAGAGGTAGAACTAGTTAATATAGAATCACGAGAAACTAAGATGAAGGAAAAAATGGAAGAAATTCAAGATAAATTTCATTACATAATAATAGATTGCCCGCCATCTTTAGGACTACTTACTATTAATTCGTTAACAGCAGCAAATTCTATAATGATACCAATACAATGTGAATATTATGCTCTAGAAGGAGTTGGACAACTAATGAATACGGTAAATTTAATAAAAAAACAACTAAACAAAGATTTATATATTGAAGGTGTTGTACTTACTATGAATGACGCAAGAACTAATTTATCAAATCAGGTAGTTAGTGAGGTTAAAAAATATTTTAAAGACAATGTTTATAAAACAATAATACCAAGAAATGTAAAATTAAGTGAAGCACCAAGTTATGGAATGCCAATATCAGTATATGCACCACATTCTAAAGGATCAAAATGTTATGAAAAATTAGCAAATGAATTAATGAAATCAAAAAAACACGCATAAAAGGGGGAATAATTTATGCCAGCTAAAACAGGTTTAGGAAAAGGACTGGATGCTCTATTTGCAAATAATATAGTAGAGATACCAGAAGAAAAGATTAAAGATGGGGAAAAGATAACAAATTTAAAACTTATAGATGTAGAACCAAACAAAAATCAACCAAGAATGAAATTTGATGATGAAAGAATAGATGATTTAGCAAATTCTATAAAGGAATATGGAGTAATACAACCAATAATAGTAACAAAAGAAAAAAATTATTATCAAATTGTTGCAGGAGAGAGAAGATGGAGAGCAGCTAAAAAAGCTGGGCTAGGTGAAATTCCTGCCATTATAAGGGATTATTCAGAGCAGAAAAATAAAGAAGTTGCATTAATTGAAAATATACAAAGAGAGGATTTAAATCCAGTAGAAAAAGCAAAGGCTTTAAAAGAGATTATAGAAAAATATAATATGACACAACAGGAATTAGCAGATAAATTAGGAATAAGTAGAAGTGGTATTGCAAATACTATGAGAATACTAAACTTAGATCCTAGAGTTATTGATTTAGTAATGCAAGGAAAAATATCAGAAGGACATTGCAGAGGTTTATTAAGTATTGAGGAACCAGATAAACAATTTAAAGCAGCACAATATATTATTGAAACAGGTAATAGTGTAAGAAATATTGAAAAACAATTAAAAACAAACAAGAAAATTAATGAAATGAAACAAAATAAATATGAACCAATATATAGAGAAATTGAAGATAAATTTAGAAATTTCTTTGGATCTCAAGTAAAATTAAATCCGAAAAAAAGGTCAGGAACAATTACAATACATTATAATTCAAAAGAAGAATTAAATAATATAATAGAAAAAATACAATAATTATGTAAACAAAAAAACACCTACCCATAATCTTTGACATAAGATGGTGGGTGGGTCCTTAGAATAAAAGTTAATAAATATATAATAAATAAGCTAAATTGCAATAAATATAATTGAATTTGCTGCAACTTTTATAAAAAGTCTTGACATTTTAGAAATTGCGTGTTAAACTAATATAGTCGTTGTTGGAGAGGTGGTCGAGTTGGTTTATGGCACCAGTCTTGAAAATTGGCGTGGGTTTATAGCCCACCGTGGGTTCGAATC
>CANQXC010000117.1 GCA_947627785.1 uncultured Clostridia bacterium
CAAGATATTATCAAACCTAGTTTAGTTATTTCTGATGGTTGTATAGAACCGAAAAATGGAACTTTTATCCATCTAGTTGCTCCTTTTACAGTAACTCCTATTCCTGGAACAACAACAAGTAACAGTATAACGATAGATACAAACCATATTAATTTACTAAATTTTGATAATACTCTATAATCTATTACCGATATAAACAACATAACAGCAATTCCTAAAACAGCCGCAAAAGCTTGCTTAGCTACATACGTATAACTGCTTGATGTGGTTGCAAGCGACATGGGTGAGCTTGCTGAAAGCACCATTGTTACTCCTAATCCTAAAAGTAACAACACTACCATAAATAAAATAAAATCAAACGGTTTATTCTTCTCCTTTTTTATCTTGCTCTTCATAAAAATATTATTCCTTTCTGGAATAAATCTAGGTGAAATATTTTCAACTATAATTACATTCCTATCTTATGTTTAAATAGAACACAAACCTATTATACATAGCATCAGTGTAAATATACAAAATATAGATACTACTTTATTTTCTCCCCAACCTGATAACTCAAAGTGATGGTGTAGTGGTGCCATTTTAAATAGTCGTTTTCCTCCCGTTTTCTTAAAATAAACAACTTGTAGAACAACAGATATTGTTTCTACCACAGGAATTGCTGCAATTATTATTAATATAAGTGGCATTTGTAAATATAATGCAATCGCTGATATTACTCCACCTAGAAGTAGTGAACCTGTATCTCCCATAAAAACTTTTGCTGTATTTAAGTTAAATATTAGAAATCCTAAACATGCTCCCACGATTATACTTCCAAATACTACTATTTCTTTTACATCTAAGATTATTGCAATAACTGTTAAACATGTTGTAATTATTGCTGCAACACTAGTACTTAAACCATCTATACCATCTGTTAAGTTCACTGCATTGGTTGTTCCAAGCATAACTAAAATTGCAAAGGGTATATATACCAAGGCTGGTAGTACTAACTGCTTTTTTAAAAATGGAATTATTGTGGCTGTTCCTAAATTTATTCCTCTTAATAAATATAATGTATATAAAACTGAAATTATGAGTAAGCCAAGCATTTTACTTGAAGGTTTTAATCCTTTAGTATTTTTTAATACTAATTTTTTATAATCATCTATAAATCCAATAATTCCAAATCCTATTGAAATAAGTAAAAGTGGAAATAATTTGTTTCCTACAACTGGGTCTGTTGATGAATAATATATATATCCTCCTATGGTTCCAACTATTATTCCTAGAGCAATAATTATTCCGCCCATTGTTGGAGTTCCTTTTTTCCCTAAATGACTTTGTGGTCCTTCGTCCCTTTCTATTTGACCAATTTTAAATTTCCTTAATATAGGTATTATAAATATTGCTAGAATTACTGTTGCTAAGAACGACACAAACAGTATTCTTGTTTGAAAATACAATTTATATTACCTCCTTTATAATTTCTCTCTCATCATAATGTTTTTTTACACCATTTATTTCTTGGTATGTTTCATGTCCCTTTCCTGCTAAAACTATCATATCATTTTTTGTTGCCATATTTATTGCATATTTTATAGCTTCTGTTCTATCTACTATTGTTATATATTTACCTTTTGATTTTTTTGCTCCAACCTCTATTTCATCTACTATTGTTTGTGGATCTTCTGTTCTAGGATTATCTGATGTTATTATTGTAAAATCTGCAATGTTTGCTGAAATTTGTCCCATAATAGGTCTTTTTGCCTTATCTCTGTCTCCTCCACAGCCAAATACTGATATTACTTTTCCTCTAGTATAACTTTTTACCGCACTTAATATGCTTTGCAAGCTTTCAGGAGAATGTGCATAATCTATCATTATTGTTAAGCCTTTTTTGTTATCTACAAGTTCGCTTCTTCCTGGAACTCTTACATTTAACAAAGCTTCCTTTATTTGTTCTGCATTTGCTCCAAGTTTTGTTGCAACACATATTGCTGCTAATGAATTATATACACTAAATCTTCCTGGTATACCTGTTTTTACTCTTTCATTTTTTCCATCAATTTTCACTTTGAAATCTACACTAGAATTTGTTATTGTAATATCTTTTGCAAGTAGATTTGCTTCATTATCTATTCCATAAGAATTTATATCTTTATCTGGTAATAACTTCTTAATTTTTGATACTCTAAAGTCATCTGCATTTATAAAACTAGTTTTGCTTATTTGCATTAACTTTAATTTTGAATTAAAATAATCCTCTATATCTGGGTGTTCATTAGCACTTATATGGTCTTCTGAAAAATTTGTAAATACTCCTATATCAAAATCAATTCCATCTACTCTATGTAGCTTCAATGCTTGTGATGAAACCTCCATTACTACACACTCTATATTTTCTTCTACCATTTGACTAAATAACTTTTGTATTTCCAAAGCATCTGGAGTTGTTCTTGAACTTTCTCCTAAATTTTTACTACCTATATAATTTGCTACTGTGCCTATTAAACCTACCTTTTTGCCTTGTGCCTCTAATATTGATTTAATCATAAATGTTGTTGTTGTTTTTCCTTTAGTTCCTGTTACTCCAACTACCTTTAAATTTTTAGAAGGATTTTTATAAAAATTACATGCTACCTTTGCTGCCGCAATTCTTGTATCTGGTGCCATTATTATAGTTACATCATCTGTTACATCTTCTCTTTTAATTTTTGAACCTTCCTCAATCATTATGGCTGTTGCACCATTTTCTATTGCTTGTTTTATATATTTATGCCCATCTGTTTCAAAGCCAACGATTGCAATAAATAGACTATTTTTTGTTATTTTCCTTGAATCGCTTTCTATGCCTTGTATATCTATACTTAAATCTCCTCTTGCCTTTAATCCTTCTATTCCTGAAATAACAGATTTTAATTCCATTTTTTATCCTTCCCTTCTTAGGTCAAAAGTATTTATTTATTCCTAAATTTTGCCACTTTTTATTATAATATTTTTTTTTGTTTTTGTATAGCTTTTTCGTAAAATTTATTATTTTTTCTTTTACTTAATTATATCTAATAAAAAAATAAATAGAACCTATATATTAGGTTCTATTTCACTCTTTTCCTTATAATACTTCGTTATTAGTTCATCTAATTCTATACTTAATTTATATATTATTTCATAATCTGCTCCGTTTATAATACTATTATTTAGTTCTTCTCTCAATTTAAGGATTTGTTTATTTAACATTTTAAGCACTCCTTTTTTTTCTATTTTTTCCTATGATTATTATGAAAAAGGTGTTAAAGTAACATTAGATAACAACATTCTTTTTTATATTTATTATTTCTTGTTTATTGTTGTTTTTCTATTAATACAATACCATATTTTTACAAAAACGTCAATATTAAAACAGTAAAAAGTACTCATTTTTTCAATATTTCGTATGCGTTTTTTCCTTATTTTTCAATGTTTCGCTGCATTTTTCTTTGTTTTGTTTTGCTTTATGGCAATATTTCTTATTTTACGACATTTTAATCGCAAAAAAAAGTGAACACAAATGTCCACTTTTCCACTATTTTTATAATTATCCAATTCCATATTTCTTTTTGAATTTGTCTGCCCTTCCACCTGTCGTATCTCTCTTTAAATTTCCTGTCCAAAAAGCATGGCAATTAGAGCATATATCTACTTTTATATCTTTTTTTGTTGAACCAACTTTATATACTTTTCCACAAGCACATGTTATTGTTGTTTCACCATATTCTGGTTGTATTTCTTTTTTCATTTTCGATTTCACTCCTTTTCTTAAATTTCCTGCATTTACAGTTTTTGTTTAACTAATAGTATTATTAGTTTGTTCCTGACTTTTATAATTCTCTTGATATTCATCAATGATTTTATCAAAAGATAGTTTGTAGACGAATTTTGAAATTATGTTCCATAAACATGCAATTATTAGAATAACTAAACATATTTTTTTCCATGATTTTGCAAGCATAGTTTCATCATCTCCCCTATACTAATTCAATTATAACTGTTTCTGCACAATCTCCTCTTCTTGGACCCATTTTGTATATTCTTGTATATCCTCCTGCTCTGTTTGCATATTTTTCAGCCATTTCTCCAAAAAGTTTTGCTGGTAAGTCTATTTTGTTTCCTTCACTGTCTTTTACTTTATTTGTTTTTGCCATTATTTTTCTTCTTGCATTTAATCTTGATGGCATATCTTTTTGTCTTTTCTCCATCTTTTCTTCTTTTACTACTCTTAAATATTCCTTACCATTTTTACTTGTAGCTTTTTCTAATTCTTTATTACCTTTACTATCTAATTTTGCTTTAACAACTTTTACTTCTACTGTTTCGAAATTGTCTTTTTCTTTTACTGCTAGTGCTATTAAGTTTTCTGCTATACTTCTAACTTCTTTTGCTCTAGCTTCTGTTGTTTCAATTCTTCCATGAACTAATAAATCTGTTGTTAAATTTTTTAACATTGCCATTCTCTGGTCTGTTGTTTTACCTAACTTTCTAGCCAATTTTTTCAGCCCCCTTCTTTTATTTTACTCATCTTCAGAAGCAAAATTTAAGCCTAATGAGTATAATTTATTTACAACTTCATCTAATGATTTCTTACCTAAATTTCTTACTTTCATCATATCTGCTTCTGTTTTATTTGCTAAATCTTGTACTGTTGATATTCCTGCTCTCTTTAAACAATTATATGATCTTACTGATAATTCTAAGTCTTCTATTGGCATTTCTAATATTCTTTCTCTCTTAGACTCAGCTTTTTCTACCATAACTTTAGTATTTCTAGCTGCTTCTGATAAGTCTATGAATAATTCTAAATGACCTGTCATTACTTTTGCTGCTAAGCTTAATGCTTCATAAGCTTTTAAGCTTCCATCTGTCCATACCTCAATAGTTAGCTTATCATAATCTACTGTTTGACCAACTCTTGTATTCTCAACTGAATAGTTTACCTTCTTAACTGGTGTAAATATTGAATCTATTGGTAATACATCTATTGCTTGATTTTCTTTTTTATTCTTTTCTGCAACATTATATCCTCTACCTTTATCAACAGTCATTACCATTTGTAAAGAACCACCTTCTGCAACTGTTGCTATATGTAAATCTGGATTTAATATTTCAATAGATGAATCTGTTATTATATCTCCTGCTTTAACTTCGCCTTCACCTTTGAAGTCTATTTTTATAGTTTTTTCTTCATTTTCATGCATTTTTAGTCTTACACTTTTTAAATTAACTATAATTTCTGGCACGTCTTCTATTACATTTGGTATACTAGAAAATTCATGTAAAACTCCTTCTATTTTTACACTTGTTATTGCTGCACCTGGTAATGATGATAGAAGAATTCTTCTTAAAGAATTTCCTATTGTCATTCCATATCCTCTTTCTAAAGGCTCACATATGAATTTTCCATAGCTTTCATCTTCATTTATTGCTAGGCATTCAATATTTGGTTTCTCAAATTCAATCATTAATTTTAACCTCCTATTTAGATATTAGATGTTTAAAACTTCAACCTCTAATTTCCAAATTCTAATTTCTAATTATTTAGAATATAACTCTACTATTAAGTGCTCTTCAACTGGAATATCTACATCTTCTCTTGCTGCTAATCTAATTACTTTTACTTGCATTTTTTCATTATCTTTTTCTAACCATTCTGGTAATGGTTTTGCTTTATTTGCTTCAATATTTTCTTTTATTATTTTGCTATCTTGTTTAATTTCTCTTACTGATATTACATCTCCTGCTTTTATTAAGTAAGATGGAATATCAACTTTCTTACCATTTACATCAAAATGTCCATGATTAACAAGTTGTCTTGCTTGTGCTCTTGATGAACCAAATCCTGCTCTATATACAACATTGTCTAATCTACTTTCTAATATTTGAAGTAAGTTTTCACCTGTTATTCCTTTTTTATTTTCTGCCATTTCGAAATATTTTCTAAATTGGCTTTCTCCTACTCCGTAGAATGATTTTGTTTTTTGTTTTTCTCTTAACTGTGTTCCATATTCAGATAATTTTTTCTTTCCTTGTCCGTGTTCTCCTGGTGCATAGTTTCTTCTTGTTACACTACATTTATCTGTATAACATCTTGAACCTTTTAAGAACAATTTTTGACCTTCTCTACGGCAAATACGACATTGTTCGTCTTTATATCTTGACATTTTCTTTCCTCCCTTTTATCTTAATGACTTATTAAATATTTTTTGTTACTCTGCAAAAAAATATTCAAATATTAACTTTTATATATTAAACTCTTCTTCTTTTTGGTGGTCTACAACCATTATGTGGAATTGGTGTTACATCTTTTATTGCTGTAATTTCCAATCCTGCTGTTTGTAATGATCTAATAGCAGCTTCTCTTCCAGAACCTGGACCCTTTACAAATACTGCAACACTTTTTAAACCATGTTCCATTCCTGCTTTTGCAGCTGTTAATGCAGCTTCACCTGCAGCAAATGGTGTGCTTTTTCTAGAACCTTTAAATCCTAATTCTCCAGCACTTGCCCATGAAATTACATTACCTCTTTCATCTGTAATTGTAACTATTGTATTATTAAAACTAGAATGAATGTGAGCTTCTCCTTTTTCGATATTTTTTCTATCTCTTCTTCTAGTTACTCTTTGTGTAGTTGTTGCTTTTGCCATTTTAGTTTCTCCTCCTTTTTCAAAATCCATAAACTAAATATCATTTAGTTTTTTTGCACGACTCTAAAAAGTCGTTTTATTTATGTTTCAATAACTATTTACTACTCTTTTTGCTTACTACTTTTCTTGGTCCTTTTCTTGTACGAGCATTAGTTTTTGTTCTTTGTCCTCTTACTGGTAAACCTTTTTTATGTCTTGTTCCTCTGAAGCATCCTATTTCTGTAAGTCTTTTAATATTTAAAGCTACTTCTCTTCTTAAATCACCTTCTACTTTGTATCCTTCCATAGCTTTTCTTATATCTTGAACTTGCTCATCTGTTAAGTCTTTTACTCTAATGTCTGGATTTACTTTTGCTGCTGCTAATATCTTATTAGAACTTGCTCTACCTATTCCATAGATATATGTTAGTCCTATTTCTACTCTTTTTTCTTTAGGTAAGTCAACACCTGCTAAACGTGCCATATAAAATTTCACCTCTTCATTTATTTTTTATTTTGGATTGTATATATATCAAGAAAAGTTCAAATACATATCAGAAATTCTAATATGGGGCTTTTATATGTCTTTTCTTGCTTGCATATAAAAATCTTTTTGATTTTTATATACAATAATAAATAAAAATAGATATTCTTAAAATTAATTAAGACAGCCGCACTATTTTTATATTATTAACTAATTTAATTTAAAACTTTAGGTTTAAAACTAACCTTGTCTTTGTTTGTGTTTTGGATTTTCACAGATTACTCTTGTTACGCCTTTTCTTTTAATAACTTTGCATTTTTCACACATTTTTTTTACTGATGGTCTTACTTTCATTTTTTTCACCTCTCTATTTGTCTCTCCAAGTAATACGACCTTTAGTAAGATCATATGGTGACAATTCTAATTTAACCTTATCACCTGGAAGTATTTTTATATAATTCATTCTAAGTTTTCCTGAAATATGTGCTAATACTTGATGTCCATTTTCAAGTTCTACTTTAAATTGTGTATTAGGTAAACTTTCTACTACAGTTCCCTCTACTTCAATAACATCCTCTTTAGACAACTTTTTCTTCCCCCTATAAAGAATATTTTTGATTACATTACATAACTTGTATATTATACATTATTTTTATTAAATTGTCAATATCTCTGGCTCTTTTTCTGTAATTAAAATTGTATTTTCATAATGTGCTGCAGGACTTCCATCCTCAGTTATTATTGTCCATCCATCATCTAGTTCACAAATTTCTTGATTTCCGCATAATTACCATCGGTTCTATCGCTAGAGTCATACCTGGTTCAAGTCTTATTCCTTTCCCTGGTTTTCCATAGTTTGGTATTCCTGGGTCTTCATGCATGTTTCTACCAATACCATGCCCTTGAAATTCTCTTACTACTGAAAATCCATTTTCATTTACAAAATTTCCTATTGCACTAGAAATATCGCCTATTCTATTTCCTTTTTTTGCGTATTTTATTCCCTCAAAAAAAGCTTGTTTTGTTATATCTACTAATCTTTTCTTTTCAGTTGTAGTTTCTCCTACAATATATGTTCTTGCACAGTCTCCATGGAACCCATTTTTTAATACAACTAAGTCAACACTTACAATGTCACCCTTTTGTAATATAATCTTTTTACTTGGTATACCATGAATTACCACATCGTTTATTGAAATACAAAGAGTTGCTGGAAAAGGCTTTACCCCTCTATCTGGATGTGGGTAATTTTTCTGTGCTGGAATAGCATTATTACTTTTTATAAAGTTTTCTGCTATTCTATCTAATTCCATAGTTGATATTCCTGGTTTTATTGATTCTTCTACTTTTTTTTGAGTGAGAGATGCAATTTTACATGCCTCTCTCATTATTTCAATTTCTCTATTTGATTTTATTTCAACCAATTTTATTACATCCCTTTTATGCTAATTCTTTTTCAACTTCAGCAGCTACATCATATGATGTTCTTCCTGCTTTGTCTCCTGCTTTTTCTGTTCTTAATACATGCTTTTTTTCATAATATTTTATTAATTGTTCAGATGAGTTTTTATATACTTCTAATCTGTTTTGTACTACTTCTGGTTTTTGATCTTCTCTTTGATATAGTTCTCCACCACATTCATCGCATATTCCTTCTTTTTTTGGTGGATTAAATACTACATTGTAGATTGCAGAACATCCTCTGCAGCTTCTTCTATTTGCAATTCTTTCTACTATTTCATCAAATGGTACATCTATATTTAAAGCCATATCAACTTTTTTACCTTTTGATTTTAATAAATTATCTAATACTTCTGCTTGATTTGTTGTTCTTGGGAAGCCATCTAGTATTGCTCCATTTGCAACATCGCTTTCTTCCATTCTTTTTTCTAACATTTTTACTGTTATTTCATCTGGAACTAATTCGCCTTTATCCATATATGTTTTTGCTTCTTTTCCAAGTTCTGTTTCATTTTTTAAATTTTCTCTAAATAAATCTCCTGTTGATATATGTGCTAATTTTAAATTTTCTGCTAATATTTTACCTACTGTTCCTTTTCCACTTCCTGGTGCTCCTAATAATACTATAAACATATTTTACACTCCTTTTTCTATATAATAAAGCAAGAAGTTAGAGGCTAGAATTATATATTCTAACTTCTAATTTCTAACTTTTATTCTAAGAATCCTTTATAATGTCTCATAACTAATCTTGATTCTAGTTGTTGTACTGTTTCTAGTGCAACTCCTACTACGATTAATATAGATGTTCCACCAAATGTTATATTCAATTTTGTGAAGCTTAATAACATTGGTAATATTGCAATTAAACTTAAAAATAATCCTCCAAATAATGTTAATTTTTTCATTATTGAAGATAAATATTCTGTTGTTGGTTTTCCTGCTCTTATACCTGGTATGAATCCACCATTTTTCTTTATATTGCTAGATACTTCTGCTGGATTGAATGTTGCATAAGTATAAAAGTAAGTGAATCCAACTATTAATACTAAATATATAATAGCATTTGCAATTGTGTATCCTAAGCCAAATTGTGCAGATGATGTTGACATTGAAAATTTATATACACCTGCCCAGAAGCCTGTAGCTGATGCAATATTACTATTAAACATTGGTATAATCATTGCAGGGAATGTTAATAGTGATGATGCGAAGATTACTGGCATTACACCTGCCATTGCAAGTTTTAATGGGATGTGTGTGCTTTGTCCTCCATACATTTTTCTACCAACTACTTTTTTAGCATATTGTACTGGTACTCTTCTTTCTGCTTCTTGTACAAATACAACTCCTGCAACTAATATAAGTGCTCCTACTATAATTGCTAGTGCTAAAATTAATCCTGTTGTACTAAATCCAACTCCTGCTGTGTAGATTAATCTATATAATGTTGTAACAACTGATGGCAATGAAGATATAATACCTATAAAGATTATTAATGATATTCCATTTCCAATACCTTTACTTGTAATTTGTTCTCCTATCCACATTAATAAAGCTGTTCCTGTTACTAATGATGCTACAACTAATAATCCTGTGCCAAATCCTGGATTTACAAATACACCTAATCCGTTATATGCTCTACTATATGTTAAGTAAAGTCCTACAGCTTCTATTAAAGCTAAAACAACTGTAAGTATTTTTGTGTATCTGTTTACTTTTTGTTTTCCTTCTTCTCCACCTTCTTTTATTAATCTTTCTAAAGAAGGTATTACCATTCCTAATAATTGAATTACGATTGAAGCCGTAATATATGGTGTAATTGACATTGCAAATATAGAAAATCTTGAGAATGCTCCTCCTGATATAATATCAATTAAACCTGATATACTATTTGTAGAACTTGAAGCTATATTATTTAGTGCAATGGCATCAACGCCAGGCACCGTAATATAACATCCAAATCTAAATACTACTATTAATAATAATGTGTATAAAATTCTTTTTCTTATATCTGGTGTTTTTAAGGCATTTTTAATTGTTTTAAACAACTTAAATCACCTCTGCTTTTCCACCAGCTGCTTCTATAGCTTTTGCAGCTGAATTAGTAAATCTACTTGCTTTAACTGTTAATTTCTTTTCTAATTTTCCAGTTCCTAAAATAACTATTCCATCTAATGATTTGCTAATAATTCCATCTTTTATTAAACTTTCAGC
>CANQXC010000118.1 GCA_947627785.1 uncultured Clostridia bacterium
CCTGCAAATACTATTTTTACATTATCATTAACTATTGTAGTTACTATTCTTAATGTGTTTGTGCTATTTGGACTTAAAGCACCCCAAGTTTCATCTTGAATTATTAATTCATCTAAAAAGTTGTTTTCTTCTTTTAACTTTTGATAAAACTCTTTTCTTGATTCTATCTCATCTCTATTTATTTTTTTTACATTAGAACCACCTAAACCTTTTAAAGGTTTTTGAACAAACTCTTTATGTTTGTTTATGAATTCTTCAAATTTTTCATAGCTATCGTCTGGTGAAAGAAAATCTCTCTTAGTAAATTTAGCATAATTTTTATTAAAGTTTACTTTGTTTGATATAAAATCTGCATATTCTACACTTGCTAATGTCTTGTATGCTTTTGCCATATATCCAATTGTTACATATGTTTTTCTTTCCTTAAAACTTTTTTCATAAAACCTATAATTTAAATAATCCTGTAAGCCTGAACCAAATAATAAAGTACACATTGCAGTATCTATAAACATAAGATTTGGAGATTTCCCATTTATTTTTGAAATTTCTTTTAATTTTTCATAAAAGCCTTTATAATTTCCTACTAATGCAAAATTTAATAAACCCATTTTCCATTCCTTTCTTAAACTTTCATTTTACTTCATTTCTTCTGTTTTCTAGTTCTTGTAATACTAACTCATACCCTTTTTTCTCATCTTCATATTCTATTTCCTTATACTCAAATTCTGGATTTTTTTGTTTACAGATTTCTTCTACTAATATTTTTAAAAGTTCTGGATTTCTTACTAATATTGGACCTATAATATGTGTACCATATACGTTTTTATATTTTATACCTTCGTTTTCTTCATTTAATCCCCATTCTACTTTAAATAATGGTTCTTCAATATTTTTTATTACACTCATTGTATTTATGAAGCCTACTACTTTATTTTCTAAATATTTGCTTGTACAAATTACATCTTCTGTTATTCTTTTTTCTTGATGATTTGTTTCAAAATTTAAAAGTCCTAATGCATTTTCTTCATCAATTTTTTCTCCTAATATTTCAAAACTATTGCCAGTTAATAAAGTAACTTTTCCGTTCATTTATTGAATTTAGAAAATCATCTTTTTTACTCATTATATCTTGCAAAATAACTTTCTGATTTTTTTCTGTTCCACAGCCCATATAAATAAAATCATAATCATTAAAATTTATTTCATCACCAATTGTTTTTTTATCTACAATAACATCAAAACCTTGGTCTTTTATATGCTGTTCTATTATTTTTACATTACCATATTCTCCATATAAATTCATTATATCATGATATAAATGCAATATTTTAATTTCCATATTACAAATCATTCCTTTACTTACTTTCTATTCTATCCATAAACTTCATTCTATCTGAAAAACATGTAACTACATATATATCTTCTTTTTCTATCTCTTTCACTCTTTTCATCATTTCATCTAAATTTTCTTCTGCAATTATTTTTTCTTTATCAATTTCTGCATATTTCATTCTTATTGATAAATCGTGAACATATTTCCCTGCTATTATTATATGTTTTACACATTCTGCTTTTAAAAGTTCAAAATCTATATCCCATATCCATGAAGTTTCGCTTGTAAAGTATTTTCTACTAACTGCATCAACTATTACAACTACTGTGCATGGCTTATTTTCTCTAACTATGTATTGTAAAGATTGATTATATGATATTGAATTTTCATGTTTTGATGTTAATAACATTCCTTTATTTTCATTTATTTTAAATGTTTGTACTCTATCATTTTTTATTATATATTCATTTAGAGTATTTATTATTTTTTCATCTTCTACTCCAATAAGTTTAGCAACTGCATATGTTGCAAGGATATTGTATGCGTTATATACACTCCTTAAATTCATTTGCATTTCGTATTTGTTATTTATTTTTATTTTACCTGTTTCTAGGTTTATATCTGTAATAGCATAATCTGGGTCTTTTCTACTATGACCACATTCATTACATTTATATTTGCCAACATGTCCAAAATGATAATATTCATATTCTAATTTATTTTTACAGTTAGGACAATATTCTCCATCATTATATGCTGATGTATTTTTAGTGGTATCTAGTTCATTTTTATTTATTCCTATATATGTTACATTTTCTCTATTGTAGCCATATAGTGATGATAATGGCTCATCTGTATTTAATATTAAGTGCATATCATCTGTCATTGCTTCTTTCATTATCTCATATATTAGTTCTGGATGACCATTTCTTGTCATCTGGTCTCTATATAAGTTTGTTACAACTAAATATTTAGGTTTTATGTATTTTGTAGTGTATCTTAAATATCTTTCATCACTTTCTATTACTAAAACATCTTTTTTTACTTTTCCCATTAGATTGCATGAATTTAAAATCATTGTTGTAACACCTTCTATTTGATTAGAGCCTTCCGTGTTACAGCCAACTTTATATCCATTTTCTTTTAAAACATTATAAATCATTTCTGTTGTTGATGTTTTTCCATTACTCCCTGTTACCATTATTATATTCTCTGGTAATTTTATTTTAGAAAGTATATTTTTATCTAGTTTTAATGCAACTTTTCCAGGTAAGCTACTACCTTTATGCATAAACTTTCCAATAAAATATATAATTTTATTAATTAAAATAATTAATATTTTCATATTTTACACATTCCTTTCTCGGGAATAAATTTTATTTACTAAACATTAAACTTGAACAATACAATGTCTCCATCTTGCATAATATACTCTTTTCCTTCTGAGCGTACTAGTCCTTTTTCTCTTGCTGCTACCATTGAACCTTCTCTTATTAAATCATCATAAGAAACAATTTCTGCTTTTATAAATCCTCTTTGTATATCTGAATGGATTTTTCCTGCTGCTTCTGGTGCTTTTGTTCCTTTTTTTATTGTCCATGCTCTTACTTCTGGTTCACCTGCTGTTAAAAATGACATTAAACCTAATAAATCATAACTTTCTCTTATTACTGTATCTAATCCTGATTCTTTTAAACCTAATGCTTCTAGCATTTCTTTTTTATCGCTATCTTCTAGCCCTGATAATTCCTCTTCTATTTTTGCACATAATGGTATACATTTTGTATGTTCCTGTTTTGCAAGTTCTTTAACTTTATTTACATTTTCATCATTTTCTATATTTCCAAGCTGATTATCTTCTACATTTGCTATATATATTATTGGTTTTGATGTAAGAAGGAATAAATCTTTTACAGTTTCTTGTTCCTCTTCTGTTAAGCTTACATTTCTAGCTGGTTTTCCTTGTTCTAATAAAGTTTTTATTTTATTTAAGGCATCTATTTCTACTTGATATTTTTTATCTGCCTTTAACATTTTTGTTGCTTTATCTATTCTTTTATCTACTGTTTCCATATCTGCAAATATAAGTTCTAAATTTATTGTTTCTATATCTCTTAATGGATCAATATTTCCATCCACATGAACTATATTGCTATCTTCAAAACATCTTACAACTTCACAGATTGCATTTACTTCTCTTATATGTGATAAAAATTTGTTTCCTAACCCCTCTCCTTTACTTGCACCTTTTACTAATCCAGCAATATCAACAAATTCAATTACTGCGTGTGTTGTTTTTTGAGGGTTATACATTTTGGTTAGTTCATCTAATCTTTCATCTGGTACTGCTACCATTCCAACATTTGGTTCTATTGTACAGAAAGGATAATTTGCACATTCTGCCCCTGCTTTTGTAATACTATTAAACATTGTACTTTTCCCTACATTTGGTAAGCCTACTATTCCTATTTTCATTGTTATAACATTCCTCCCTAAGAACTTTTTTGATTACACTGACCAGTATTATATACTATTTTTAGGTTTAATTCAATATCTACATGCACTTATCCAAACAAACTTATTTGGTTACTTTGACTCATTCCATCTAAACATCCAAATTTTGCAAGCATTTCTGTGGTTGATTTTCCAATTTTAGCTTTTAATTGTAAATCATCTATACACATAAATTTTCCTTCTGCTTGTGCTGCTTGATAAATACTTTCTGCAGCAATTCCACCTAATCCTGCTATGCTAGATAATGGTGGTCTTATCTTGCCATCTTCTATTTGAAATTTCGAACTATGTGATTTATATAAATCAATTGGTAAAAATTCAAATCCTCTTTCATACATTTCCAATACTATTTCCAAAATTGTATACATACCTTTATCTTTTGCACTTATGTTATTTCCTTGTAACTCTAGCTCTTTCATTTTTGCTTTTACTTTTTCTTTACCATATATCATACATTCGCTATCAAATTCTGTTGCTCTTATTGAGAAAAATGCTGCATAATATGCTAATGGATAATGTACTTTAAACCATGCTATTCTAAATGCCATTGTTACATATGCTACTGCATGTGCTTTTGGGAACATGTATTTTATTTTTTTACATGAATCAATATACCAATCTGGTACATTATTTGCTCTCATAATTTCTTCTTGGTCTGGTTTTAAACCTTTTCCTTTACGCACGCTTTCCATTATTTTGAAAGCTTTATCTGGTGGCAATCCTTGTTTTATTAAATATATCATTATATCATCTCTTGTGCATATTGCATCACTTAATGTTGCTACATTATTTTCTATTAATGTTTGTGCATTATTTAACCATACATCTGTACCATGTGATAATCCAGATATTCTTATTAGTTCTTCAAATGTTGTTGGTTTTGTATCTATTAACATTTCTCTTACAAACTTTGTTCCAAACTCAGGAACACCAAAAGAACCTACTTTAGAATTTATTTGTTCAGGAGTTACTCCTAAAGCTTCTGTTGAAACAAAAAGTGACATTGTTTCTTTATCATCTAATGGTATTGTTTTTGGATCTATTCCTGTTAAATCCTGTAACATCCTTATTACTGTAGGATCATCATGACCTAACATGTCTAGCTTAAGTAAGTTTTTATCTATTGAGTGATAATCAAAATGTGTTGTTATTATGTCTGAATTTGGGTCATCTGCTGGATGCTGAACTGGACAAAATTCATATATCTCTCTTCCATGTGGAACAACTATTATTCCTCCTGGATGCTGTCCTGTTGTTCTTTTTATTCCAACACATCCTTCTACAATTCTTGATATTTCTGCATTTGTTACTGGTATATTTCTTTCTGCATAATAATTTTTTACATAACCAAAAGCTGTTTTTTCTGCTATTGTACCAACTGTTCCTGCTTTAAATGTTTTTCCTTTTCCAAAAATTACTTCTGCATATCTATGTATTTTTCCTTGATATTCTCCAGAAAAGTTTAAGTCTATATCTGGTTCTTTATCTCCATTAAATCCTAAGAATGTTTCAAAAGGTATATCCATTCCATCTTTACATAGTTTTGTTCCACATTTTGGGCATACTTTATCTGGTAAGTCTACACCATTTTTTATCCCATAATCTGTAAAGTCAGAATATTTGCAATTTGGGCATCTATAATGTGGTGGAAGTGAATTTACTTCTGTTATTCCAAGCATATTAGCTACAAATGATGAACCAACAGAACCTCTTGAGCCTACCAAATAGCCATCTGCATTTGATTTTAAAACTAATCTTTGGGCAATTATATATAATGTTGAAAATCCATTTTTTATAATTGACTCTAATTCTCTATTTAACCTTGCTTGTACTATTTCTGGCAATGGGTCTCCATATAATTCTTTTGCTCTTTTATCACAAGTCTCTTTTATTTCTTCTTCTGCACCTGGTATTACTGGTGGACATTTTTCTTTTGATATTGGGCATACATTCTCACACATTTCTGCTATTTTATTTGTGTTAGTAACTACTATTTCATATGCTTTTTCTTGTCCTAAATAATCAAATTCAGCAAGCATTTCCTCTGTTGTTCTAAAATACAATGGAGCCTGATTATCACAGTCTGAAAAGCCTTGTCCTGCCATTAATATTCTTCTATATACTTCATCTTGTGGATCCATAAAGTGAAC
>CANQXC010000119.1 GCA_947627785.1 uncultured Clostridia bacterium
AAAGTTTTGAAAATACTTTTGGAAGTGCAGTTTCAGAAGCATCAGAATTTTCAGTGCAGTCAGATGATGAATTACCATTCTAAAAAAATGGAAGGGAGAGAATATAAAATGTCAGACAAGAAGTCAAACAATAGAAATAACAAGAAAAAAAGATTTAACAACAACAATAATAGTGATGAAGAATTTAACCCTAAGTTTAGAAAAATGAGAAAAAAAGTTTGCTCAATGTGTGCAAATAAGGAAATAGTTTTAGATTACAAAAACTATGACCAAATGAAAAAGTTTGTAAATGAAAAAGGTAAAATTCTACCAAGAAGAGCAACAGGAGCTTGTGCAAAACATCAAAGAGAAATTACACAAGCGGTTAAAAGAGCAAGACATATTGCTATATTACCTTATACACAAGGTTAGATTTTGAAAATAACTTAAAGAACTAGATAAAACTCTAGTTCTTTTTTTCACACCAAAAACCAAAGTCGAATATACTATCAATAGATAAATTTATAGGAGGAATTAATTTGGAAGATTTACTAAAGATATGCAAAATATCAAAAAAATACCAAGCGAAGAATGGTGAAGTAGATGCACTAAAAGACATCAGCTTTGAAGTTAAGCAAGGTGAGTTTGTAAGTATAATAGGACCTAGTGGATGTGGAAAATCAACACTTCTATCAATAATTGCAGGATTAGAGGATAAAAATTCAGGAACACTCTACATAGATGGAGAAGAAAGTTCTGGCATATCACCTAAAATTGGATATATGCTTCAAAAAGATAGCTTGCTAGAATGGAGAAACATATATAAGAATGTAATATTTGGCTTAGAAATAAGAAAAATAAATACACCTGAAAATAGAAAATATGTTGAAGAACTTTTGAAAAAATACCATCTATATGAATTTAAAGACAAATATCCATCTCAATTATCAGGAGGAATGCGTCAAAGAGTTGCACTAATTAGAACTTTAGCAATAAGACCAAAGATACTGTTATTAGATGAAGCATTTTCAGCATTAGATTATCAAACAAGATTAATGGTTACAAAAGATATTTATGAGATAATTAGAAATGAAAATGTTACAACACTTATGGTAACACACGATATTTCAGAGGCAATAAGTATGTCAGATAGAATTGTGGTATTAAGTAAAAGACCTGCAACAGTAAAAACAATACTTGATATTAATTTTGAAATGGAGGTGCGAAATCCGTTAAGTGTTAGAGAAAGTCCTAAATTCAGTAAATATTTTGACAACATTTGGAAGGAGTTAGATGTAAATGCATAAAGCAAATATATCAGAAGAAAGAAAAAAGTATTTACGAAGCATATTAATAAAAAAAGTATCAATAAAATTAACTCAAATTGCTATAATAATTGCATTTATTGTTGCTTGGGAGGTTTTAGCTAAAAAAGAAATAATAGATAGTTTTATAACAAGTAGACCAAGCAGAATTTTAGAAACTTTTATAAATTTATCAAGAAATCAACTATTAATGCATTTAGGAGTAACTTGCAAAGAAACCATAATAGGTTTTTTACTTGGAACATCAATAGGTATATTTGTTGCAATTATTTTATGGTGGTCCGACTTTTTAAGTAAAGTAGCAGAACCATTTTTAGTTGTTTTAAATAGTTTACCTAAAGTAGCACTTGGACCAATAATAATAATATGGGTAGGTGCAGGAACAGGAGCTATAATTGTAATGGGCTTAGCAATTTCTCTTATTGTTACAATAATGGAAATTTTAAATGGTTTTTTGGAAACTGACAAAGAAAAGATAAAGATGGCTCAAACATTTAATTGTAGTAAGCTACAATTATTAACAAAAATAGTTATACCTGCAAACATTTCAACATTTATAAATTCCTTGAAGATAAATATAGGCTTAACATTAGTAGGTGTTATAACAGGAGAATTTTTGGTTTCAAAAGCAGGTTTAGGATACTTAATAGTTTATGGTGGGCAGGTATTCCAGTTAGACTTGGTAATGACAGGTGTAATTATCTTGGCCACTATGGCAACAGTGTTATATGGTTCAGTAGTATTAATAGAAAAATTACTATCTAGAACACACAAATTTGGATAACTAAAAGGAAAAGGATTGTTATTTTAAAAAACATAAGTTTCAAAAATCTAACTACAAAGTTAGTAAATAAAGTTCTTAGTGCAAAGATGAATTTTTAAGCTAAGAATAACAATTCTTTTCCAAACTGATTAAGAAAGGAAAGGTAGAAAATTGAAAAGAGTTATAATAGCGGCAGTAATTGTAGCTGCAATAGTAGGCATTATAGTTTCAGTCATTATTAATATAAATAATGGCAATGAAACAACAAATGTAGGAACTAAAACAGAGCAAGGTCCAACTCTTGTAAGAGTAAATGAAGTTACAAGGTCTGTATTTTATTCACCACAATATGTTGCAATTGCATTAGGATACTTTAAAGATAAAGGCATAGATATAGAATTAACAACAGGTCAAGGTGCAGATAAAGTTATGACAGCAGTAATTTCTGGTCAAAGTGATATAGGATTTGCAGGACCAGAAGCTTCAATATATATTTATAATCAAGGAAGAGCAGATTATGCACAAGTTTTTGCACAGCTTACCAAAAGGGATGGTTCATTTTTAGTAAGTAAAACTAAAACAGATAATTTTAGCTGGGATGACCTAAGAGGTAAAGTAGTAATACCAGGAAGAAAAGGCGGAGTGCCATATATGACACTTGAATATGTATTAAAGCAAAAAGGAATTAATCCAAGTACAGATTTAACATTAGATGATAGCATAAGCTTTGATTTAATGGCAGGAGCATTTGCAGGTGGTAATGCAGAATATGTAACATTATTTGAACCAACAGCTTCAATGACAGAGGCACAAGGTGTAGGATATATAGTTGCATCAGTAGGAGAAGAAGCAGGAGAAATTCCATATACAGCATATTTTGCAAGCAAAAGCTATATAGAAAAAAATGAAGGTTTAATACAAAACTTCACAGATGCAATATATAAAGGACAGAAATGGACTAAAGAACACACAGCAAGAGAAATAGCAGAGTTAATTCAAAGCTTTTTCCCAGATACAGACTTAGATATGCTAGAAAGTTCAATACAAAGATATAAAGACATAGATGCATGGAATGAAACACCAGTATTAACTGAAGAATCATTTAATAAATTACAAGACGTAATGGAAGAAGCAGGAGAACTAGAGCAAAGAGCAGACTATTCAAAAGTTATAAATAACAAATATGCAGAGCAAGCAGTAAAAAATAACTAGAACAATGAATGGCAGTGGGGGCTTAAGATAAATGAAATAAATTATTTTATTTATCTTAAGTCCCTACTGATTTAAAAATTTTTAAAAAATATGCTCCATTTTTTATTAGTTATGATATAATATGAGCCGAAGAAGAAAAGAAGGGAAGACATAAGATGACAAAAGTAATAAAAGATGTATTTCAAGACTACAAAAGAGAAAACAACCTTGTAAATGGGGCAATTTTAAAAATGAACTTATACAAAAAAAGCAATAAATTAGAAATAGAAATAGAATTACAAAATCAGTTAATTATAGATGAATTAGCTGATTTTGAAACTTATTTATCAACTAGATTTTCAATTGCAACAATTGAAACAAAAATAACATACCCAGAAATAAAGTTAAATTGTTCACTAGAACAAGATTGGGAAAAAATTATAAAATATATAGCAAAAAAATTTCCTGTAACAAAAGCTATATTAAATGGTAGTACTATTCATTTAGAAGATAACAAAATAATTATAAACCTAAAAAATAAAAGTTCAGAATTTTTACATGCATATTCAATAGATAGAGTGTTGGAAAATCTATTTATAAATTTATATGGAAAAAGATTTAAAGTAGAATATGATGAAAATATTACAGAAGAAGAAATAAAGCAGCAACATCATTTTCTAGAAGAAGTGCAAGAAAATGTATGTAAAAATTTAATGAGCAATATAAATGTGGAAAATGAAAAGAAGAAAGAGATTGTAAAGGAAGAAAAGAAGACAGAAGATAAACCAAAGCAAGAGGAAATAGAAGAAGATACACCTTTAATTATAGGAAGGTCTGCAAATATAAAAGAGCAAATTGTAAAAATAAAAGATCTAACACCAGATTATGGAAAAGTTGCTTTGCAAGGTAAAGTAATAAAAACAGATACAAGAGAGCTAAAAAATGGCAAAACTCTAGTAATGTTTGATGTTTATGATGGAACAAGTACAATAACCTGTAAGGCGTTTGTTGAACCAGAAAAGCTAGATAAAGTATTAAAAAGAATTAAGCCAAAAATAAGAGTAAAATTACAAGGAAATGCTTCTTATGATAATTACGCAAAAGAAATAGGAGTAATTGCCAATGTAGTTATAGAAGTTCCTGCACAAGCAGAAACTACAAGAAAAGATAATAGCATGACAAAACGTGTGGAATTACACTTACATACTCAAATGAGCCAAATGGATGCAGTAACATCTGCAAAAGATTTAATAAAAAGAGCCGCAGATTGGGGAATGAAGTCTATTGCTATTACAGACCATGGTGTAGTACAAGCTTTCCCAGAAGCGAAACATGCAGTTGACGATTTAGGCTTAGATATAAAGGTTTTATATGGTGTAGAAGCATATTTTATACCAGATGATGAAATACCAGAAGGTGAGGATGGTTGGAAGAAAGTAAAACCATATCATGCAATAATATTAACACAAACACAAAAAGGATTAAGAAATTTATATGAACTAATTTCAGTATCACATATACAATATTTCCATAAAAGACCAAGAGTTTTACAAAGTGTATTTGAAAAATATAGAGAAGGTTTAATACTTGGCAGTGCTTGTGAGCAAGGTGAATTATATAGAGCAATTTTACAAAATAAGCCAGAAGAAAAAATAGAAAAAATTGTAAAGTATTATGATTATCTAGAAATTCAGCCATTGGGAAATGATGAATTTATGATAAGAGATGGAATAGTTCCAGATAAAGAAGCTTTAAAAAACATCAATAGAAAAATAGTAGAATTAGGTGAAAAATTTGGAAAACTTGTAGTAGCAACATGTGATGTTCACTTTATGGATCCACAAGATGAAGTATATAGAAGAATATTAATGGCAGGACAAGGCTTTTCAGACTGTGATAA
>CANQXC010000120.1 GCA_947627785.1 uncultured Clostridia bacterium
GCTACCATGCTCATTGCTGCTTCTACTGATGCTGCATTTAAGTCTTCCATTTTTTGTTCTGCTATAGCTTTAACTTGTGCCTTTGTAATTGATGCAACTTTATCTTTGTTTGGTTTTCCAGAACCTTTTTCTAATTTTATTGCTTTTTTTATTAAAACAGCTACTGGTGGTACTTTTGTTACAAAAGTAAATGATTTATCTGCATATACTGTTATAACAACTGGAATTATCATACCTGGTTGATTTGCTGTTCTATCGTTAAATTCCTTAACGAATTGCATAATGTTTACACCACTTGAACCTAATGCTGGTCCTACTGGTGGAGCTGGTGTTGCTTTTCCAGCTTCGATTTGTAATTTAATAACGTTACTAATTTCTTTCTCTGCCATTTTTAAGACTCCTTTTTATTTATATATGTGTAGGTCACAACCCTATTTTGTTTTAATTTTTATTCATTTTTATGCTTTTTCAACTTGAGCAAACTCCAACTCAACTGGTGTTTCTCTACCAAACATTGAAACAAGAATTTTTACTTTTCCTTTTTCTTTGTTTATTTCTTGAACTGTACCAATGAATCCTGCTAATGCTCCATTTAATATTTTAACTGAGTCGTTTACATCATAATCGACTTCAACAACAGCGGTTTCAAATCCCATACTTCTTATTTCTTCATTTGTAAGAGGTATTGGGTCTGTTCCTGAACCTACAAATCCTGTAACTCCTCTAGTATTTCTTACTATATACCAAGATTCTTCTGTAACTATCATCTTTATTAAAACATAGCCTGGAAATACTTTTTTTAAGTTTGCTTTTCTTTTACCATCTTTGATTTCTATTTGTTCTTCCATTGGAACAACTATATCAAAGAAATAATTTTCTAGCTCTCTATTTTTTACTGTTTTTTCTAGGTCTGTTTTTACTTTATTTTCATAGCCTGAATATGTATGAACTACATACCATCTTGGTTCTAAATTTTCTTCTATTTGAGACATTATTTAGGTCCTCCCTTTTAAAACCTTTTTATTCACTTACATTTTCAGTAGAATTATT
Source organism: uncultured Clostridia bacterium (assembly GCA_947627785.1). GTDB lineage: Bacteria > Bacillota > Clostridia > TANB77 > CAG-508 > UMGS1781. The sequence continues at coordinate 1,051 of CANQXC010000120.1, forward strand.
TTCTTCTGTACTTGTTTCGCTTCCATCTTCTACTGTATCTTCTGTACCTTCTGCTACATTGTTCGTATCTTCGGTACTATCTGTTACAGTATTTTCTGTGCTTTCATTGTTGTTCTCGTCTTCAACTTGTACAGTGTCATAACCTCTAATTTTTGATTTCAAATTATTTATACCATATTTATTGAATAAGTCAAATGCTACATCTAATACAAATACTATTGCAGCTGTCATAATTACTATAGCTACTACTGCTATTGTATTATTTACTAATTGCTTTGGTGTTGGCCAAATAACTTTTTTCAATTCTGCTTTGAAATCTTTGAAAAAACTTTTTTTGTTTTTTGTTTCTTTTTTAGCTTCTTTTTCGTTAGCCATTTTATTTCCTCCTTAAAATAGCCTCTTTATTTAGTTTCTTTATGTGTTGTTCTTTTTTTGCAGAATTTGCAGTATTTTTCAACTTCTAATCTTTCTGTATTATTTCTCTTGTTTTTACTTGTCATGTAATTTCTTCTTTTACATTCTGTACATTCTAATGTTATATTTTCTCTTGGTCCTTTTGCAGCCATTTTAGCTCCACCTCCAAATTTGTTTTACGGGTTTTAACGATGCGTTTTTTAAGCTATGTTTCCTTTTGATAAAACATAGCTTATATACTTTACCATATTTTAGGTGAAAAGTCAATACTTTAAGAGATTTTTTTTACTTTTTTGCAAATTAGTAAATTATATTTCATGTTTTAATAGTAATAATGTAAATTATACCATTAGCACAATTTCTACTATCAATAACACAAGTTGCATAATAGATGTAACTTATACATCAATATTATGCAACTCTTATATAATATTTTTTTCTAATATCTCGCACTTATGTATCAACACGTCTTATATTTAATCAACTGTAATTGTAAAATTTAATACTATCCATTTGTTATTCGTACCATCGTATTTTAACCTTGCATTACATCCGTAACTAGCACCAGAATTCGTCATTACTATCATGTTCTCTATATCAATAATTCTACCGTCTGGACTTAAATAAAGACCATCTGGTAAGTCGTCAGTGTACGTAATAAAATCAACGTCATTAGGAATTCTAGTTTTACCACTTGCTATAGATTCTTTAATTGCTTGTGCAATTCCGCTATCAATATACTCACAGCGATCATAAAGTAATCTCCAATATTCCCCCCCTATATCACGTACATTGAAATTATAAAAATTGTCTGTTTTTATAGAACCTACAGGATCTACGCAGTAACCACCACTAAAAGCATATCCATCAAAAGCATCAAGGTTAATTACAACAATACGTTTATATTCACCTTCATTCATAACAAATACATACGCTGGAAAACCACCAGGTGTTTCAATTCTATATATATTTTCAATAGCCCAATCCAAACCATATATTCGGTAAGTTGTTCCATCTGTTTTTATTCCATGTTCTTGTAACTCTGTATATTGTGAAGCTCCTGAATTGAAACTAATAGTTACACCAAAATCTTCATATTGTTGTATTGTATCATATGATGCTGTGTTTAATTTTACAATAGGAACTCTCCTGTTTTGCTCTGAATCTGTTTGAAAATTAGGTTCATCATTAGTATTCCAATTTGGAAATGAAAGGTCTATGCTTGGTCCTGTACTTGGAATATCTTCTGTCCAGCTAGGTCCCGTAGTTGGAATGTTATATAAATGTCTACTTCCACCAACTTCATCTGCAGGGAATATCGAATCAATTACTCCTGAATAAATATCTAATAAATAGTTATAGCAAGTCCATTGTGAGGTTCCGTTGTATATTTTATACTCATTACATTCAATTTCTCCAAAAGAACAACTTAGTGCTGATACCTTTTTTACTCCTGTTAATCCTTCTATTTTCTGAATACTAAATGTTCCTGTTTCTAATCCTATATGTGTATTTATGTAATATAATTCTTCCTTTTCTGTTAATATAAATATGGTTGGATGATCGTTAGATTCTATCCATATATTAGTAATATTATCTTGTATTCCATTAACTTGATATTCTGTATTTTTTTCTATTACGCAAGGATTTTTTATGTATTCATTCATCATTTGTATATAATCTTCATTAGCTATAAAACCTAGTGTATTATCCTCATATAGCTTTAGCATTACATTATAATTTGCAAATGTCTTATATGATTTTTCTGGTGCAACCCATTCTATACTTTCTAATATTTTTTGAATTACTAATTTATTTCTTTCATATTGTGTTGAAATTGCTGTGTATTGTATATCATGTACTACGCCCTCTTTTTCAACTAATATTCTTCCTTCTTTTGTATTGCCAGTATCTATTTGATAATAAGTTCCTTCTACTCCTCCGATTGATAATTTGCTTGTTCCAAATCCATATTTTGCTTGATTTGCTTCACTTCTTTTTTGTTCTACTATCTCTTCTACTGATTGTTCACCATTATATATTGAAAATGTCATTTGTGCACTTTTTCCATCTATGTCCTCTGGTCCTATTATGTGTAATATATTATCTTCTCCACTTACTTCCCAATTTGCTGGATATTTGAATGATACTTGTTGTTCTTTTGATGCATAACTTTGAGTTAAATCTACTTTATTTTTATTGTTTCTTGCACTTTCTATATCTAAGTGAATTCTAGTAGTATACATGTCTAAAGCACCTTCACCATCCCATTGTTCATATATTTCAATAAATATTTCTTTTGTATCTTTATCCACATTTTCTAAAAGGATTCTATCTGTATATACAATTTTTCCATCTGAATTTACAGCTACTGAGTATGCATCTCTTGAACAAGTCCCTTTTCCTAAGATATTACCGTTTTCCATCTTTAACAATGAAAACACATGGTAAACCACCTTGTCCATATTCAGAATATTGATTTTCTAT
>CANQXC010000121.1 GCA_947627785.1 uncultured Clostridia bacterium
TAAAAGAAAATGTAATCATAGGAAAATTAATTCCAGCAGGAACAGGACTTACAGTATATAGAAACAAAAATATAACAACAAATAATACAGAAAGTGCAGAAGAAAATAATTAAAAATTGGTCGGTGAAAACCGACCAATTTATGTCATGGAGGGAAAGTATATGAAATTAAACATTGTATTGGTAGAACCAGAAATTCCACAAAACACAGGGAACATTGCAAGAACATGTGCAGCAATAGGAGCAAAACTACATCTAGTAAAACCCTTAGGATTTAGCATAGATGAAAAGCAAGTTAAAAGAGCAGGATTAGATTATTGGGATAAAGTAGAAATAGAAGAACATGATAGCTTCAAAGAATTTTTAGAAAAATATAAGCCAGAAGAAAACAATATGTATTTTATAACAACAAAAGGAACGCATTGTTATTCAGACGTGGACTATTCAAAAATGGAGGAAGTATTTGTATTATTTGGAAAAGAAACAAAAGGCTTACCAGAAAGCATATTAAAAAAATATATAGAAAAAACAGCAAGAATTCCAATGAGACCAACACTTCGCTCACTTAACTTATCAAACTCAGTTGCAATAGTAGCATACGAAATATGTAGGCAGAAAAAATTTGAAGACTTGCAAGAAATAAGTAGTTATTTGCAGTAAAGTAAAATTCATGATATGTTATTGACGATATATGTCTAAAGTAACAAAACTAAAATATATAAAAATAGTTTAAATTTGCATCGTGATTTAGCTTATTTATGCTACAAAAAAACAGAAAAAATTGATAATAATTCTATTTAGTTTTATCAATTTTCTCTGTTTATTTTTATTTAAACTAATTTCTCCAAAAAGCAGCGTATGTTCTATAAGCTTCATAAATATCGAATTTACTTGTTACCTCGTAAGGTGAATGCATAGAAAGAACAGGAACACCACAATCAATTACATCAATTCCCTTGTTAGCTAAAATGTAGGCAATAGTTCCGCCTCCGCCTGTATCAACCTTTCCAAGTTCACTAATTTGGTAAGAAATGTTGTTAGATTCTAAAATACCTCTTACTTGTGCAACAAATTCTGCATTTGCATCAGAAGCACCAGATTTTCCTCTAGCTCCTGTATATTTATTAAAACCAATACCTCTACCTAAATATGCAGCATTATTTTTCTCAGAAACAGAAGCATAATTTGGGTCTAAACCAGCATCAACATCAGCAGAAAGCATTTTAGAATTACAAAATACTTTATCTAATAAATTAGGTCTGTTGCTATTTGTTTTGTTTAATAATTCAGAAATAAATGTATCAAAAACATGTGATTCCATACCAGTATTTCCCATGCTTCCAATTTCCTCTTTATCTGCAAATATACATACTGCAGTTTTTGTAGGATTTATAGTATCTAATAAAGCTCTTAAAGATGTATAACTACAAACTCTGTCATCTTGACCATATCCAGCAACCATACTGCTATCAAAGCCTAAGCTTCTAGCTTTAAAAGCAGGAACAAGTTCAAGTTCAGCACTTGAAAAGTCTCTTTCAGTAATGCCATATTTATCATTTAATATTTTTAAGATATTTAATTTTACTCTTTCAGAAATTTTCTCATCACCAAAAGGAATGCTACCAATTAATAAATTTAAGCTTTCTCCAGCTATTCCATCTTTTAATTTCTTTTCCATTTGTTCTTGTGCTAAGTGAGGTAAAAGGTCTGTAATTGTAAATATTGGGTCAGATTCGTCTTCTCCAATATTAATTTTAATTTTTTCACCATTTGCTTTAACAATAACACCATGAATAGAAAGAGGAATAGTAGTCCATTGATATTTTTTAATACCACCATAGTAATGTGTTTTAAAAAATGCAAAACCTGTATCTTCATATAAAGGATTTGGTTTTAAATCAAGTCTTGGAGAATCTATATGTGAACCTATAATATTAAGTCCAGCTTCAATAGGCTTTGCTCCAATAATTGCAGCATAAATAGCTTTTTCTCTATTAACATAGTAAACTTTATCTCCAGGAAGAAGAACCATTTTATCTTTTAAATCAACAAATCCATTTTTTTCTAGAACTTCTGCAATAAAAGAAGAAGCTTCTCTTTCAGTTTTACCTTTATTTAAATAGTGAATAAATTCATCACTAAATTTCATAATTTCATGTTTTGTATCATCAGAAATATTATCCCAACCACATTTTTTTGTATCAAACAAAAAATCTTTTAGTTTATCTGTTTCACTCATAAAAAAATCATTCCTTTCTATATTAATATACAATATAATATAACCTTTTTTTAAATTTGTAAACAGAAATTGGAAAAAATTCTTATATATGTTGAATAAAGAAACCTTTTATGGTAAACTTTATGTGAAAATAAATAATTGTTAATTTAGTTGAATATACATATACAAGGTGATTTTTATGAAATTGAAAAAATTTTTAAGTAGCATATTATTAGTAATATTATTAACCTTTAGTGTAACAAGTTATGCAAATATAGATGATCCAGATGCATGGGATTATATATGGCTTGATGAAGCAGTAGAGGAAGGAAAAAATACTAAAGAACCACAAATTCTATCAAGATATGTTGTAGCATATGATAGAAATTCAAAAACAGTAATATGGGGAAAAAATGAAAACACACCTACACCTATGGCAAGTACAACAAAAATAATGACTTCAATAGTTATGTTAGAACAATTAGGAACAGATAGATTAGGCGAAGAGATTGAAGTTTGCAAAGAAGCAGCTGGAACAGGAGGTTCAAGACTTGGATTAAATACAGGAGATAAAGTAACATATAACACACTTTTATATGGTTTATTACTATGTTCAGGAAATGATGCAGCAGTTCAAATAGCAGTAAGTGTTTCAGGAAGCGTAGAAAATTTTGCTGAACTTATGAATCAAAAAGCAGCAGAACTAGGATTAGAGGACACACATTTTGTAACTCCTCATGGACTAGATAGAGACGGACATCAAACAACTGCATTAGAGCTTGCAAAAATAACAGATTATGCATTAAATAATCCAAAAATAGCAGAAGTAGTATCAACAAAACAATACACAGTAACAATAAATGGATATCCAAAAACAATTTCAAACACAAATGAACTATTAGGATATTTAGATGGTGTAAATGGAGTAAAAACAGGTTTTACAAGTAAAGCAGGAAGATGCTTGGTTACATCAGTAGTAAGAGATGACTTAAACCTTATAACTGTAGTGCTAGGTGCAGATACAAGAAAAATAAGAACACAAGATTCAATAAAATTAATAGAGTACATATATAAAAACTATAAACAAGTAAATATTGAAGAATTAGTACAAAGTGAATATGAATCTTGGTGTAAAATAAATAATGGAAGAATCTTTGTATATAAAGGAACAAAGAGAAGACCAGAGATATACTTAGAAGAACGGAAAATATAAAGAATATCCTATAAAGGAAAATGAAAGCATAACGTTAGATTCAACAGCAATAACAAAATTTGAAGCACCTTTACCAGCAAATACAGAAGTTGGCAAAATAATAGTAAAAAAAGGTGATGAAGTAATAGATGAAATATCAATAAAGACAAAAGAAGCAGTAGAGAAAAAAACTGTATTAGAATACTTTGTAGAAATAATACAATTATTAAAATTTGTTATTTAGCAGTTAGAAATTATTAAAAATTTGATATTAATATAAAGCCAAAGTAACCGGATACGGTAAAATTATTGCAAGAAATTTCTGTAAATTTGCAAAAAATGATGAAATTTTACGAAAAATATATTATAATAGGAAGGTAGTAAAAAATTATAGGAGGGAACTTATGAGTTGTAAATGTAATTGTGGGGCAGACCACAAAGATGAAA
>CANQXC010000122.1 GCA_947627785.1 uncultured Clostridia bacterium
GAAAGGAATGATAAAAAATATGAGTAAAGATTATGATATAGTAGACAGTGTAGAAAGTTTAGAAAAAGCTTTACAGAAGATAAGAAAAGCCCAAGCAGAGTTTGGAAAATTTAGTCAAGAGCAAGTAGATAAAATATTTAAAGCAGCAGCGATAGCAGCAAATCAAGCAAGAATCCCACTTGCAGAAATGGCAGTACAAGAAACTGGAATGGGAATAGTAGAAGATAAAGTAATAAAAAATCATTACGCAGCAGAATATATATATAATGCATATAGATATACTAAAACATGTGGTGTTATTGAAGAAGACAAAGCTTATGGAATAAAAAAACTAGCTGAACCAATAGGAGTTATAGCAGCAGTTATTCCAACAACAAATCCAACTTCAACAGCAATATTTAAAACTTTAATTGCATTAAAAACAAGAAATGGTATTATAATAAGCCCTCACCCAAGAGCAAAAAATTCTACAATAGCAGCTGCAAAAATTGTACTAGAAGCAGCAGTAGAAGCAGGAGCACCAGAGGGAATTATTGGTTGGATAGATGTGCCTTCACTTGATTTAACAAATATGGTTATGAAAGAAGCAGATACAATTCTAGCTACAGGTGGTCCAGGAATGGTAAAGGCAGCTTATTCAAGTGGAAAACCAGCATTAGGAGTAGGAGCTCGGAAATACTCCAGCTATAATAGATGAAAGTGCAGATATATTACTTGCAGTAAATTCAATAATACATTCAAAAACTTTTGATAATGGTATGATTTGTGCTTCAGAACAATCTGTAATTGTTTTAGATTCAATTTATGAAAAAGTAAAAAAAGAATTTGCAGATAGAGGTTGCTATTTCCTAGAAGGAGAAGAAATAGACAAAGTAAGAAAAACTATAATTATAAATGGAGCATTGAATGCAAAAATTGTAGGTCAAAAAGCACATGCAATTGCTAAACTTGCAGGAGTAGATGTTCCTGAAAACACAAAGATATTAATAGGAGAAGTTGAAAGCGTAGAACTTTCAGAAGAATTCGCACATGAAAAATTATCTCCAGTTCTAGCAATGTATAGAGCAAAAAATTTTGATGAAGCCCTAGACAAGGCAGAAAGATTAATTGAAGATGGAGGATTAGGACATACTTCTTCATTATATGTAAATACAATAACAGAAAATGAAAAGATAGAAAAGTTTTCACATAAAATGAAAACATCAAGAATATTAATTAATACACCATCATCACAAGGTGGAATAGGAGATTTATATAACTTTAAATTAACACCTTCTTTAACACTTGGATGTGGTTCATGGGGTGGAAATTCAGTTTCAGAAAATGTTGGAGTAAAACATTTATTAAATATAAAAACAATAGCAGAGAGGAGAGAAAATATGCTTTGGTTTAGAGCACCTGAAAAGGTATATATTAAAAAAGGTTGTTTACCAGTTGCATTAGATGAATTAAAAACAGTAATGGGTAAAAAAAGAGTATTTATAGTAACAGATGAATTTTTATATACGAATGGATATACAAAACCAATAACAAATAAATTAGAAGAAATGGGAATATCACACACAACATTCTTTAATGTTCAACCAGACCCGACACTTGCAAGTGCAAAAGAAGGGGCAAAAGCAATGGAAAGCTTCAAGCCTGATTGTATAATAGCTATTGGTGGAGGAAGTGCAATGGATGCTGGAAAAATTATGTGGGTAATGTATGAGCATCCAGAAGTTGATTTTATGGATATGGCAATGAGATTTGTTGATATTAGAAAAAGAGTATATACTTTCCCTAAAATGGGAGAAAAGGCATATTTTATAGCAATTCCAACATCTGCAGGAACAGGTTCAGAAGTTACACCATTTGCAGTTATAACAGACGAAAAAACAGGTGTAAAATATCCACTTGCAGATTATGAATTAATGCCAAAAATGGCAATTGTAGACGCAGATATGATGATGAATGCACCAAAGGGCTTAACATCAGCTTCTGGTATAGATGCTGTAACACATGATTTAGAGGCTTATGCTTCTATGCTTGCAACAGATTATACAGATGGTTTAGCTTTACGTTCATTAAAAGTAATATTTGAGTATTTACCAAGAGCTTATGAAAATGGTGCAAATGATGTTGAAGCAAGAGAGAAAATGGCTAATGCAGCTACAATGGCAGGTATGGCTTTTGCAAATGCATTTTTAGGTGTATGCCACTCAATGGCTCATAAATTAGGAGCATTTTTCCACTTGCCACACGGTGTTGCAAATGCTTTAATGATAGATGAAGTTTTAAGATTTAATAGCAGTAAAACACCAGTAAAAATGGGAACTTTCCCACAATACAGTTATCCTCATACTCTTGAAAGATATGCAGAGGTTGCAGACTACTTGAATTTAGGTGGAAATACAAGTGAAGAGAAATTAGAAAACTTAATAAAGGCAATTGATGAATTAAAAGAAAAAATAGGTATAAAGAAAACTATAAGAGATTATGGTATAGATGAAAAAGAATTTTTAGATAAATTAGATGAAATGAGTAAACAAGCTTTTGATGATCAATGCACAGGAGCAAATCCAAGATATCCTTTAATAGAAGAGATAAAGGATATGTATTTAAAAGCTTACTATGGAGGTGAAAGATAATAATGGAAATTATTGCTGAAAGAAAAAATAAAACTGTATATAGAGATAATGAAAAAACAATAAAGTTATTTATAGAGAATTATTCAAAACCAGATATCCTAAATGAAGCATTAAATCAGGCAAGAGTTGAAGCAACAGGGATAAATATTCCTAAGTTACTAGAAGTTACAAAAATGGAAAATAGATGGGCTTTAATTACAGAACATATAGATGGGAAAAACCTACAACAATTAATGGATGAAAATCCAGATAAAAAAGAAGAATATATGAATATGTTCATAGATATTCAATTAGATATATTATCTAAAACTTGTCCAATGCTTAATAAATTACAAGATAAAATGAAAAGAAAAATAGAAGAAAGTGATTTATCAGATACAATAAAATATGATTTAAATACTAGACTTGCTGGTATGCCAAAGCATAATAAAATTTGTCATGGAGATTTCAATCCTAGTAATGTAATTGTAAAAGAAGATGGAACAGTATATGTAATAGACTGGGCACATGTAACACAAGGAAATGCTTCAGCTGATGTTGCAAGAACTTATTTACTATTTAACTTAGATGGTAAAAAGCAAGAGGCAGAAGAATATTTGCAAAAATTTTCTGAAAAATCTGGAACACCAAAAACATATATTCAAAGGTGGATACCAATAGTTGCAGCAGCACATTTATCAAA
>CANQXC010000123.1 GCA_947627785.1 uncultured Clostridia bacterium
AACTATCTTTATCTATTTCTGAATATACAGCAACTGTTTTTATATTTAATTCCTTACATGCTCTTATAATCCTAACAGCAATTTCTCCTCTATTGGCTATTAATACTTTCTTTAGCATTTTTCTCCTCCTCTCAATAACATATTACTTTGCTTACTTGGAATAGTTTTAGCTAATGTTCTACTCATATATGTTTTTAATTACACAACTGCAAATGTAAGTTCACCTTTAGCAGCAACTTTTCCGTCTACTGTTGCAACTGCTTCTCCTATTCCTATTGGTCCTTTTCTTTTAATTATATTAACTTCTAATTTTAACCTATCACCAGGGGTTACCATTTTTTTAAATTTCATTTTATCAATTCCACCAAAAATTGCATTTTTTCCTTTATTTTCTTCCATAGATAAAATTGCAACTGCACCTGCCTGTGCCAAACTCTCTACTATTAGAACACCTGGCATTATTGGGTTTCCTGGAAAATGTCCTTTAAAATATGGTTCTTCTACATTTACATCCTTATATGCTATGCAACTTATTCCTGGAACATATTCTTCAACTTCATCTATCATTAAAAAAGGTTCTCTTTGTGGAATTATCTTTTTTATTTCATCTTTATTTAACATTTTATAAAAATCCTTTCTTTATACCACTATTTACAGTTTTACAATAAAAATTCTGCAAGCGAAGTGGTTCTAACGTAAGGAGCTAGAAGTTTTAAGTAGATTTTTTGGAAAAAGTTCCAAAGGAAAGGGTGCCAAAAAAGATACATAAAACTTCTGCGAACTTGACGTTAGACAAACGAGCTAAAGAATTTTTATTGTAAAACTGTGATTTGTTTTTGTGGTCTATATTATTTTAAATAATGGCTTACCGTAATCCACAGCCTCTCCATTTTTAACATATATCTCTTCTATTTTGCCTTCATATTCTGACTCAATTTCATTCATTAATTTCATTGCTTCTATTATACAAAGAACAGTACCTTTCTTTACTTCGCTTCCTTTTTCTACATAATCATTTGCATTTGGTTCTGGCTTTAAATAAAACGTTCCTACCATTGGAGATGTTACTATCTGTCCATTTTGTTCTTCCTTTACTTCTGGCTTTGCTTTACCAGTTTCTTCTTTAGTTAATGAAGTACAAGTATTTTGAGAAATTCCATCTTTTTTCATGCTAATTTTCAATCCTTCTGGAAATTCTATATCAATACTACTTAATTTTGAATTACTCATATCTTCAATTATCTTTTTTATTTGATCATATTCCATTTTTCTACTCTCCTTTTTAGATAATATTTTTATATTCTATTTTTCATAGACTTCTTTACACTAGCTTTTATATCTTTTTAAAATAATACTACTATTATGTCCACCAAATCCTAATGAATTAGACATTACAATGTTTACTTGTTCCTCAATTCCTTTATTTGGAACAACATTTAGGTCACACTCTTCATCTGGCACTTTATAATTTATTGTTGGTGGTATGAAATTATCTTGTATTGCTTTAACACATAGAACCGCTTCAACTCCACCTGCTGCACCTAATAAATGCCCTGTATTTCCTTTGCTTGAACTTATTTTTACAGTTTTTGCAGAAGCACCTAATGCTGTTTTTATTGCAGATGTTTCACAAGAATCATTTAACGAAGTTGATGTTCCATGAACATTTATATAATCTATTTGTTCTGGTTTTATGTTTGCATCTTCCATTGCTTTTATCATGGCTTTTGCTCCGCCTTCTCCATTTGGTGCTGGAGATGTTATATGGTATGCATCTGATGTTGCTCCATACCCAATTAACTCTGCATATATCTTTGCTCCTCTTTTCTTAGCGTGTTCTAATTCTTCTAGTATTAATATTCCTGCACCTTCTCCCATTATAAAGCCATTTCTTTCTTTATCAAAAGGGATACTTGCTCTTGTTTTATCAGGCGTTGTACTTAAAGCTTTCATATTAGTAAAGCCGGCTATTCCTGAAGGAGTAATAGAAGCCTCTGCACCTCCTGCAATCATTACATCTTCATATCCATGTTTTATCATTCTATAACTTTGACCTATGGAGTGTGTTGCACTTGCACATGCTGTTACTATAGTTTCTGATTCTCCCTTTGCTCCTAATTCTATTGCTATATTTCCTGAAGCCATATTTGTAATAGCCATTGGAATATACATTGGAGATACTCTATCTGGTCCCTTTTCTTGTAATTTTTGATTTTCCATTTCTATTGTTCTTAATCCACCTATTCCTGAACCAACAATTACACCTACTCTTTCCATATTTGTATTCTCTGGTGTGATACCACTTTTTTGAAATGCTTCTTTAGCTGCAATTATTGCAAACTGTGCAAATCTATCCATTCTTTTTGCTTGTTTTCTATCAAAATATTCTTCCGGATTATAATTTTTAACCTCTGCTGCTAACTTTACTTTATAACCTGTTGTATCAAATAAAGTAATTTCATCTATACCACACTTAGATTGCTTTATTCCTTCCCAAAACTCTTCTACATTATTTCCTATTGGAGTTATTGCTCCAATACCTGTAACTACAACTCTTCTTTCCATTATTTCAAATTTCCTCCCTATTTATTATATATCTAGTTTGAAAAAGAAACGAGTATTGCTAGGCATTATTAAACAAAAAAGCGGAGGCGTACAAAGGTACGTTGAGCATTTTTTGTTTAATAATAACAACGCAAGACGAAGTTTATTTTTCAAACTCTACATTAACATGCCACCATCAACTTGAAAAACTTGCCCTGTAACATAAGAACTTTCCTCTGATGCTAAGAAATAAACTACATTTGCCACATCTTCTGGCATTCCTATTCTGTTCAAAGGTATTTGTTTCTTTATACTATCCTTTACACTTTCTTGCAATACATCTGTCATGCTTGTTTCTATAAATCCTGGAGCTACTGCATTTACTAATATATTTCTACTTGCAAGTTCCTTTGCTAAACTTTTCGTAAATCCTATTATTCCTGC
>CANQXC010000124.1 GCA_947627785.1 uncultured Clostridia bacterium
TATATTATGCAGAAGGTTCAGAAATAGTAAGAGAAATAAAGAAAAGAGGTCATAAGATATTCTTAGATTTAAAATTGCATGATATACCAAATACAGTTATGAAAGCTATGAAGGTTCTTTCAAATTTAGATGTTGATATGTGTAATCTTCATGCAAGTGGAACTACTAAAATGATGGAGGCTGCAATTCAAGGACTAACTCGTGAAGATGGAACAAGACCACTACTTATAGCAGTAACTCAACTTACATCAACAAGTGAAGAAGTAATGCAAAATGAGTTATTGATAAATAAACCGTTAGATGAAGTTGTTATGCAATATGCGTATAATGCAAAAGTAGCAGGACTAGATGGAGTAGTTTGCTCTCCATTAGAGGCAAGCAAAGTAAAAGAAAAATGTGGTAAAGAGTTTATAACTGTAACACCAGGAGTTAGATTCGCAGATGGTGATGTTGGAGATCAAGTAAGAGTTACAACACCTGCAAAAGCAAAAGAAATTGGTTCAGACTATATTGTTGTTGGAAGACCTATTACACAAGCAGAAAATCCAGTAGAAGCTTATAGAAGATGTGTAAAAGAATTTTGTGATTAGAATTTGAATGATTTTAGAACATTATAAAACAATAGTAAAAGAAAATGAAAAGTACAAAAAAATAAGTTGAAACTTATTTCACTAATTAATAATTGTTTAATATTAATTAAAATATAAAAAAGATTGGAGAGATTGTTTATGAAAGATTTAGAAGTTAAAATAGCAAAGGATTTATTAAAAATAAAGGCTGTATTTTTAAGACCAGAGGAACCTTTTACATGGGCAAGTGGAATAAAAAGCCCAATTTATTGTGATAATAGATTAACTCTAACAGCACCAGAGGTAAGAGATGATGTTGAAAATGGGTTAGCAAAAGTTATTAAGGAATGTTACCCAGAAGCGGAAGTATTAATGGGAACAAGTACAGCAGGAATTGCACATGCAGCAATAACAGGACATATTTTAAATATGCCAATGGGATATGTAAGGTCTGGAGCAAAAGACCATGGAAGAAATAACCAAATAGAAGGAAAGTTAGAAAAAGGACAAAAAGTAGTTGTAGTAGAAGATTTAATTTCAACAGGTGGTAGTGTAATAGAAGTAGTAAATGCATTAAGAGAAGCAGGAGCAGAAGTTTTAGGAATTGCAAGTATATTTACTTATGGAATGAAAAAAGGCTTAGATAAATTAAGTGAAGCAAATGTAAAAAATGTAAGTTTATCAAATTTTGATACATTAGTACAGGTTGCTGCAGAAGAAGGATATATTAAAAAAGATGATGTTGAAAGATTAATAGCTTTTAGGAATAATCCAAGTGATGAAAGCTGGATTAAGTGAGAGTACAAAAAATAAGCTGCGTCTTGTGTCGTTAATTTTTTAAGAAAAAGCCTCAACGTGCAAGAGCACGCCTCCGGTTTTTCTTAAAAAATTGCCTAGCAATACTTGCTTCTTTTTTGTACTAATATATAAGAGAGAGAAAGGAAAAATTTATGAGAAATTTAATTGATATTACAGATTTATCTGTTGATGAAATTAATGAGTTAATTGAGGTTGGCAAAGATATTAAACAAAATAAAGAAAAATATTTCGGAAAATGCAAGGGAAAACAGCTAGCAACATTATTTTTTGAACCTAGCACAAGGACAAGACTAAGCTTTGAATCTGCAATGCTAAGTTTAGGAGGAAATGTACTTGGATTTTCATCAGCTGCTTCAAGTTCTACTTCGAAAGGAGAAAGTATTGCAGATACAATAAAAACTGTAAGTAGCTATGTTGATATAATTGCAATGAGACACCCTCAAGAAGGTGCTGCAACAATAGCAGCAAAAGCAACTAAAGTTCCAATTATTAATGCAGGAGATGGTTCAAACAGACATCCAACACAAACATTAACAGATTTAATGACTATAAAGACCGAAAAAAATAGATTATCTAATTTTACAATAGGAATGTGTGGGGACTTAAAGTATGGAAGAACAGTTCATTCATTAGTTGCTGCATTATCAAGATATGAAAACATTAATTACATATTTATATCTCCAAAAGAATTAAAAATGCCACAAGAAGTATTAGATATTTTAAAAGAAAAAAATATTAAATATAAAGAGGTAGAAAGTTTAGAAGAAAATATAGAAAAACTTGATATCTTATATATGACAAGAGTTCAAAAAGAAAGATTTGTAGATGAAAAAGAATATGAAAGATTAAAAGATGTTTACATTTTGGATATGCAAAAATTAAAAAATGCAAAACAAGATTTAAGCATATTACATCCTTTACCAAGAGTAAATGAAATTTCAGAAGATGTAGACAATGACAAAAGAGCATGCTATTTTAAACAAGTAGAAAATGGCAAATACATGAGAATGGCATTAATATTAAAATTATTAAATATTTAAGCATACATTTAAACACACATTCAAAAAAGACAGTAGTGGAAATTATTACTGGGTAAGTACAGAAAAAGTATAATATTAAAAAGAGGAAGCTTTATATAGCTTCCTTTTTATTGTCATAGACAACAAGGTTCCTGGGTACCCACCCACAATCTTTGATTGTGATGGTGGGTAGGGTTCTTATTCTTTTGTATTATATTACAATTTTTTTAAAAAATATTGAAAAAAAAGAGATAATATGGTATATACTAATGATGAAAGGAATGATAAAAAATATGAGTAAAGATTATGATATAGTAGACAGTGTAGAAAGTTTAGAAAAAGCTTTACAGA
>CANQXC010000125.1 GCA_947627785.1 uncultured Clostridia bacterium
TTCTGGTATTTTGTTTTTCATTTGCTCGTGTTCGATTGATTTTATGATATCCATTAAGATATCCTCCCTTCTTTATTATATAATTTTTTTATTAAATCTGGTCTTTTCTTTTCAGTAATTTCTATTGACTGCTTTTTTCGCCATTCGTCAATTTTTTTATGATTACCGTGAAATTAATACATCTGGCACTTTTCTATTTAAGAATATTTCTGGTCTTGTATATTGTGGGTATTCTAATAAATTATTATTAAAGGTTTCTTCCTTTATTGACTCCTTATTTATAACTCCTTCTACATATCTTGATACTGCATCTACTAAAACCATTGCTGGAAGTTCTCCACCGAGTTAATACGTAGTCTCCTATTGATATTTCTTCTGGAGCTATTTCATCAATAACTCTTTGATCTATTCCTTCATAATGTCCACATATTAGTATTAGATGTTTTTCATTACTTAGCTCTTCCACTTTTTCTTGATTTAAGGTTTTTCCTTGTGGAGTTAAATAAATGACCTTTGCTCCTTCTTTATAAACACTTTTATAACTATCATATACTACATCTGGTCTCATTACCATTCCTGCACCTCCACCATATGGAGTATCATCAACTTTTTTGTGTTTATCTTTTGAGAAATCTCTTATATTTACTAAGTTCATATCTATTTTTTTGTTATCTAGTGCCCTACCTATAATGCTTTGCTTTATAGGTTCAAAACTATCTGGAAAAAGTGTTAATATATCTATTCTCATATCAAACCTTCCATTAAGTGTACTATTATTTTTTTATTTTTTATATCCACATCTTTTATTACATCTTGTATTGCTGGAAGTAAAATTTCTTTTCCTTCACTGTTTTTTATAGTGTAAACATCATTACTTCCTGTTGAAAACACATCTACTACTTTGCCTAATAATTCACTTTCATCTGTATATACCTCTGAACCAATAATATCAACTATAAAATATGAATCATCCTCAAGTTCTACTGCATCATCTCTTTTTATTTTTATATAGAAATTTTTATATTTTTCGGCTTCATTAATATCATTTATTCCTTCAAGTTTTAAAAGTACCATATTTTTTATATATTTTACATCTTGAACTTTAAATTCTACTAATTTTTTGCCTAATTGTATATAAACAGTTTCTAATAAATTAAATCTTGTGATATCATCTGTTAATGGTTTTACTTTTAAGTTTCCTTTTAAACCATTAGTATTTACAATTTGACCAATTTCTAAATATTCTTCCATAATTTATACCTAATCTATAAATTCTACTGTAACTTTTTTTTGTTCTTTAGCAGCTAAAGCTTTCATAACTGTTCTTATTGCAGCAGCTATTTTTCCTTCTCTACCAATAACTTTTCCCATATCTGTATTTGCTACTTTTACCTCAAATACTATGGACTTTTCACCACAAGTTTCTGTTACAGAAACTTGTTCTGGAAATTCTACTAGACTCTTAATAATGGTCTCTAATGTTGCTTTCATATTTTGCCTCCTTTTAATTATTTCTCAATTAAGTGTTTTACTGTATCAGTTGGCTTTGCTCCATTTTTGATCCATTTTTCAACTTTTTCTTTGTCTAATATTAATTCAGATGGCTCTACCATAGGATTGTATGTTCCTATTTGTTCAATTATTTTTCCATCTCTTGGTGATTTTGAATCAGCAACTACGATGTGATAAAATGGTGCTTTTTTCTTACCTACTCTTTGTAATCTTATTTTTACCATTAACTTTTCCCCCTTTTATATATAATTTTAAAAATTAATAACTTTTTTAATTTCTTCTATTTATAGAAATTTGTGGATTACATAATTTTTCTATTTCAAATTTTTAAGTGCATTCATGTCTAATCCTTTAAGTGCATTTTTCATTCCGCCCTTATTATTTTGCATTTTCTTCATTAATTTTTGTGTCATTTCAAAAGAGCTTATGAATTTATTTATATCTTGCACTGTTGTGCCACTTCCTTTTGCAATTCTTTGTCTTCTACTTGCATTTAGAAGTCTTGTGTTTCTCTTTTCTTTGGTCGTCATTGAACAAATAATTGCTTCAATTTTAACAAATTCTTTATCATCAATTTTTACATCGCCTAGTTTGTTCATTCCTGGTATCATCTTTAATATTGATGAGAATGAACCCATTTTTTTCATCTGTCTTAATTGTGATAAATAATCGTCTAAATCAAATTCTTGTTTTTTTAGTTTCTTTTCAAGCTTTAATGCTTCTTCTTCGTCAAACGCTTCTTCTGCCTTCTCTATAATAGATAGCATATCTCCCATTCCTAAAATTCTTGATGTCATTCTATCTGGATGGAATTCTTCTATATCACTTAGTTTTTCTCCTGTTGCTGCAAATTTTATTGGTCTTCCTGTTACTTTTTTAACGGAAAGTGCTGCACCACCACGAGTATCACCATCTAATTTCGTAAGCACTACACCATCTATTCCTAGGTTTTCGTTAAAACTTTGTGCAACATTTACAGCATCTTGACCTGTCATAGAATCTACTACTAATAGGATTTCGTGTGGTTTTACATTTACTTTCACATTTTTTAGTTCTTGCATTAGTTCTTCATCTATATGAAGTCGTCCTGCAGTATCTAGTAT
>CANQXC010000126.1 GCA_947627785.1 uncultured Clostridia bacterium
TTGATCAGAGCGATAGAAAATATATCATGGAATCATTAAAAATTATGGAGCGTTCATTAAACAAAAAATGACGTTTTCCCTGTTTAAAAGTCCGTACAATCGGGCTCCAAGGGGCATTTTAAAAAAATTTTTTGAAAAGTTGCACGTTTGCGTGCAACTTTTTGCGTTTTCGGGGGTATTAGTGAAAGGGTACAGTAGGAAAGGTGCATCAATTTAAATCTTTGAAAGCATTATATATAAAATTCCTAATATGGCCAATTTTGACAATAAAAGGGGTCTAACCATGCTATTCTACTATAACGGAAAGAGGGATAAACATGAAAAAAAGAAAAAAATCAAAAAATTTCAACAAAAACCTATTGCAAATTTCATCAATATGTGCTATAATACAAAAGTCTAAATTGAGAGGAAGGGAGAAAGTATGTCTCGCCAATCGGGTTAAACGCGATGAATTAGCTTTGACTTTCTTGCTGAAAAGCCACGATGATACGGCTTCACATTCGAAGACAAGGCAAAACAAAATGGCGGTGCTTTGTAAAAATTATTATAATATGGAATTATTAAATATTGATTTATTTAAAGCGGCAGATTTTTTAATTGGATTATTTTATAAATCAGGATGCCGATATACTTGTACGCGAACAAAAATAGGGAAACTCTTATCAATAGTCGCATTCACATATGCTGCTGAGGGCGTTCAGGCTTTTTCGGATGAAATCTATAAATATGCTGATTGTGGGACAACTTTTTTACGCCTTCAAAAATACGATCGTGAAATCTATCAAGTAAGCATGAATCCTCAAAATGACGATGTGCATTTTACATATGAGTTTTTTGCAAACGATAGCAGCAGTTCCGATATTGTTCCAACGCAATATCAAGTAACTGATTTGCCAAATGAATTCAAAAATCGCGTTATACAGGTGTTTCTTCGATTCGGTAAAACATCTGCTACTGACCTTGGCGAATTGATAAACGAAATTTTGCCTCAGATATCAAGCGACTTGCGGCAGGAAGTTGTAGATTTGTTGAAAATTTCGAAGCTCTCTTTCAGCAAAGCAGACGATGAGAACGTTTTACTTTCATATATAATTAAAAAAGAATGGCAAAAGGACATCGACAAGAATGAGTGACGGAAGTAATCCGATAAATTATTCTGGCATTAAAGCAATCGCAGAGGATTTGTGTGGCTTAATTTTACGATACGGAGATAGCTTGCCTAAGTCAGAAGAAATTAGCAAGTTTATTACTGATACTTCGGAAAAATATAATAGTTTTTTAAACCAAATTATTGATGAACCTCATTTAAGCGAATCGGAAATCAGGAGTCTAATAAATGACGTTGTAGATAATGCAATATCGTTATACATAACAGGGTTTAATAATAAATCTATATTTCCTGATAAATTTTCCGGCGAACCTTTTGAATTTGATACAGGAAATGAATTTGATATATTTAAAAGGGAATTGCTCAAAGAAATAAATAATATTGGGTCCTGTTCAAAATATCTTGAAAAAATAGCAAGAATGGTCGTAAATAGAATTGACGCCGTTAGTGAAGAATATCGCAGATTTATTCAATTTTTCAATTTAAAATTTGAAATGCTTGGTATTGCCAATGCATTGGCTGCTTTCGACAAGCAAGCAAATCAACAGCTCCATTACTTCGAGTGCAAAGCAACAAATACTATAAATGAAGCTGAAAAAAGAGTCAAAAGAGCAGGTCAAAAGGCTGCATCGACCGCGGCATTAGAAGCAACAAAAAAAGCGAATTTATTAGCCAAAACAGCAAAGAATCACGCTGATAAAGCAAGAAAAGATGCAGAATTGGCTTCTGAAAAAGCAGCCGATGCTGTTGAGATGAATGTTGCAAAGTTAGAAGCGCGGCTGTCACAAAAAACCGCCGAAACCAGTATTACCGTCCTTGGTATTTTTGCAACTGTAGTAATTACAATTATAGCAGGTCTTTTTTTCTCAAGCTCAGTATTGGAAAACATAAATAATGCAAGCGTGTGGCGCCTTGGAATGGCATCTTCAGTAGTTGGACTTGTTTGCTTTAACATGATAACTTTGATGATTATGTATTTAAGCAGGTTTACAAACGAAAAAATTTCCGATGGTGGTAAAAAATACAATAATTGGGTTAAAGTGATTACCGTTTGCCTTAATATAGTTCTTGTGATTATTTTAATTGTTTCCACAGTGGAAAATGGTAATGAGGAAGCAAAAACATCATCATTTTCTAATTATGACGATTCCAATAACATATCGGTGGATATTCATCTTGATAGTGAAGAAAACAGTCTGAATGAAAACGGCAACATTCAAAATAGCTCTACTCAAACGACAGAGATTTCAGATAATAATACGTTTACAGTCTCTGCAACAAACACACGATAACTCTTGTAATGTTTTTCTGATAAGATAATAGTCGCGTAATGTGTCTGTGACAATACGGTTTCTGCATATTGTTTTTGATGGACAACGTCACTTAAATAAAAGCCCAAATAATGCTGAATAGGTATTATTTGGGCTTTACTTACGTATTACTTTTAACACATTTTTCTGAATATCAATGCTCTCAGTCAGCTTTAAAATCTCTTGTTGCATTCCTTAGAAAACTCAATAATACAGATTTTGCCGATTTTCAACACATATTGCTACAGTAAAATCACCCTTGCCTGCGCTTCGAGATGTAACTCGGACAGTCTACCACGATAACCTTAAAACTCTGCTTGCAATCGCGGGCGCATTTCTTGCAAAGGGGGTTATACTTCCTGCGATCGTCCGAGCCGATGAACATATCCCACTCTGACTTCCAGTGCTTGCTTCTGCTCATAAATCCCTCACCGCCCTTTCGGGTTCGGCTTTGGGTGGCTCGGACTTCGCGGCCTTGAGCCTTTCGATGATTGACGGCTTTTCTGTCTTTTCATCTTTCTTGCCGTTATTGATGATCCCGTCGATCATGCCGAAATCGTCCTCGGTGGACATTTCGGCAAATTTGAGATAATTTTTTTCAAGCTGCTGAATCCACTCGACCTTTTCAACGCCGAAAATACCGCCTTTCGCGGCATGGGCGGCTATTTGCGATTTGTCTGTCGCCATGCTCTCGGTATTGTCGGAGTACAGCAAAAAAACGTTGCAATTCTGCATGACTTCAAGCGCGGCAGTTTCGTTCATCGGCAGCATACCGCCCCAAGAGTAGCCGTAGTTTTTCATCTCATTGACCGATATAGTTTCGTCATGCAGTTTGGGAGCAGTCATTACTTCCTGCCGCAAAAGCTCTGTGGTATGCTCATTAAAGCCGTCATAGACGTTATCCAGAACGAGCCGACCGCCGCCGTCAACCACGATGTTCGCCATATCCGCGTATGTATCGTTTTTCATCAGAAAGAAATCCACGCCGCCGATTGACGTGCTATCTGCGGTGTGCCAAGTGCCGAGAAAGCCTTTGACAGATAGGTTTTCTGTATTCATGTTGACTTCAAAATCCCGCTGCTCTTTGGAGGATTGCTTGCGCTGTTCCTCGGAGATCATCGGGATTGTTTTCACTGAACTTGTCACAATATCCGCTCCTTTCAGATGTCAAGTTCCTTGTCGGGGACTTTTGTTTTCGGCTTTTTCGGCTCAAGCTCCTTTGCTATCGTTTTGAGCTGTTCCCGAATGGACGGCTTTTCGGCAGTCTTTTCCGTTTCGCGTAATCCCTTTCTTGCCGCACTGACAAACAAATCCGTCAGACCGGAATGGGGGCGGCCGACCGAAAAGGCAGCTCTGTTTTCCGGGCAGACGGAAATCTCCTTTGCCCAAGCCTTATTGTCGTGGGA
>CANQXC010000127.1 GCA_947627785.1 uncultured Clostridia bacterium
TCTCTAATTTCAAAAGCAAAATAATTTTTAAATGGTTTTAATTTACATTTGCCTTTAACTTCATTTGTTTTTTCATCAAAATATAACACTGGTTTTATTTCTTCTGTTGTTTCTGGGTCTATAATTGAAATAGGTCTTTTTAAATTTGGTGTATATTCTACTTCTTTATATTCAAATTCTTCTTCATTATAAAGAGTCTTAAAACTAATTGGCATAGGCTTTTTTATGATGCTAACTTTATTACCATCTAGCAGTCCTACATTAACTACAACCTTTTCTTTTCCAAAAGATAAAATGATTAATGAATTTCCGTTTGGGCTAGGTTCATCTATATAGAAAGTTTTTTTAGTTTTTTCTCCCACATACTCTTCTGTATAGTCTAACCTCTCTATTGTAAATTTTGGAGCATTTTTAGCAAACTCCTTCTCAGTTTCATTTAATTTATACACTACTGTTTTTACATTTACTGGATCTGTAATACTAAAATGTTTACCCTCAAAATTTTCCATTTATTAGCACCTCTCTTGATTAAATTTATGCTACTTGTCCTATGTACAATTACATATAAATTATACTACATAAACAGGCAATTTGTCAACATTTGGAACTGTATTTATGTAAATTGTTATTTCTTTATTATTAAATATATCATTTCTTTTAAATATGCCGATTTTTATAGAATCAATATTTCACGCACTTTATTTATTATAATATCAAAAATATCAGATGAATGTCTGGTATTCTTGTTTATTTCTATTATAATATCATATGTTTATATAATTATATATTATTTTATTATTCTCTAATATTTCTCTTTCCCTGTTTGAACAAGTGAATATTAAGATTTGATTTTCCTTGTAATTTTCATGTAAAAATTTTAATATATTATTAAGTCTCTCTGTATCGTAATAAGCAAAAACCTCATCTAAAATTATTGGCATTTTTTCTTCTGTTATTTCTTCCATTGCAGATAATCTTAAAGATAAATATAATTGGTCTATTGTTCCTATACTTAATCTATTAGAATTTACATATTCTCCATTTTCTAGTTCAACAATCAACCCTTCTCCATCAATAAATTTTATTTTTTTATATTTATTGCTAGATATTTTCTCTACTATTTTTGAAAGATTCTTTGTGAATTTTGGAGTTATTTCTTCTTTCATCTTTTTATATGCATTTTCTATTGCATCTTTTGCAACATTAATTGATTTTTCTAATTTTAAAATCTCCTCTTTTTCATCTAAACTATTTTGTAGTTGTTCCTCTAATTTAGATTTTTCTTCTAATTTGTTTACAATATTGTTATAATCAATTTCATTTGTATGTAATTGTAATTTTAATGTTGAAATTTCATTTTCTAAATTCTCTAAAATTACATTTATCTCATCATTATTTTCATTAAATAAATATTCGATTTCATCTTCATCAACTTCATTTTTATATACTTTTTCTACTTTATTTTTTTCTAATTCAATTTTTTGTATTTTTTCTTCATTTATTTTATTCATATTTTTCTGTATTGTTTCAATATTATTTTTTATTGTATCTATTTCGGATAAATATTTTTTTTCTATTTTAATTTTTTTATTTTTTGATTTAATACTTTTTATTTTTTTTATTGTAATAAAAACAGTCACAATAATTGTTAAACATAATAAAACTATATTTATTATTTTATTAGCTTTAAAATTAAATAAAATTATATTTATTATCATTAATAAACTTAAAATGATTATATCAATTAAATTATTTTCTTTTTTATTTATTTTATTTTCATCTAATTTATCTTGTAGATTATTTATTTTATTTTCTTCTTCCTCCATTATATTATTATTTATTTTTATTTTTTCTTCTTCTAATTTATTTTCTTCCTTTATCTTTTTTATTGTTTTAATTAAATCTATTTTTATTTCTTTTTCTTTAATTTTATTTTTTATATTTTCTTTTTTTTGTTCTAATTCATCTATTTGTAAATTATTAATTTCTAAATTATTTTTTTCTTGTTTTATTTTAGTTATTTTTTCATTAACTATATTTAATGGTCGTCCAACAGTTCTATCTGTTCCTACCTCCTCTATAATTTTTTTATTTAATTTTTCCATTGTTTTCTTATATGAAATATTCTCTTCTCCTGTTGATAATATATTTGCTATTTTTTGTGTTAATATAGATTGTTCACTATTATCTAATACTACTGCCTTTTGTTCTATTAAAGTAGTAGAAAAGAACATGGATTCATCTATCTTTGTTTGTTCAAAAAAGAATTCATTTCCTTTAGTTTTATCTATATTAAAATTTTTAGAAATATCTTCGCCTTTTTCATTATATATTTTAGGATTCTTTTTTGAAAAGTCTCTAAATACTTCAATTTCTGTATTATCATCTAATGTATATTTTATCTTTCCCGAGAATTCTTGATTACTCCATGGTTTATATCTTTCAAAATCTGGAATTTCTTTTTTATTTTTATTTTTAGAGATACCATAAAACATACCTGCTATAAATTTTAATAATGTAGTTTTACCTGCTTCATTTTTTCCATATATTAAATTTATATTATTTTCTAAATTAATCTCTTTATTTTCTAACTTTCCAAATCCATTTATTTTTAAATAATTTATTTTCATTTTTATTTTCCCTCGTACAATATGTTTTTAATATTTAATCTTGTAATGCATTTAATCCTATTTCAATTGCATTATCAATTTCTTCATCTGAATAACCTTTTTCTTCTTTTAATTTTAGTAATTCTTTAATAAAATATCCTTTTAAATTATTTTGTTCACTTATATTTTCTACATCTAATCTAATCTTTGTTTCATCTTTTATTTTTAATATATTTTTTTTATTTAAAATTTTTAATATTTTATTTTTATTTATTTCTATGTTTTTATTTCCAATTAATATAATTTTGTATAATTTATTTTCTTCTATTTTTTCGTTGTTTATTTTTTCAATTAATTCTTCTTCTGTATATATATTTGAAATATCAATATTTTTTTGTACAAATTCTGTTTCATCCAATTTAATAAATTTTATATCTAATTTATTTTTTTCTAATTCAACTTCCATCATTCCATGTTCACCTATTTCATCAAATCCCAATGCTAGGCAAGAACCTGGATAAACTATATTTTCATTTATCATTTTTTTATGTATGTGTCCTAAAGCTACATAATCAAACCCAATTTTCTTTAATTTATTTTCATTTAATGGATTATATTGCATTTCTGTTATAGGACTTGCATTTAAGTCTCCATGCGTAATTAAAATATTTATTTTATTTTTATCCTTTATTCCTATATTTTCTATTTGTGAATCTTTTAAATAAAAGTCATTAAAACCATAACCATAAATATCTACATCATCAAATTCATATATTGTTATATCTTGATTAAAAATATATACATTACTGCTCCATTCATAATTTGCATAATATGAATTTTTTAGAATTGGATCATGATTTCCTGGAGTTATAAATATTTTTGTTTCAGGAATTGTTTTAAATAAATTATTTATATATTCTATACTTGATTTTCTAACATATTGTTCTTCATATAAATCTCCTGCTATAAATAAATATTTTATTTTTTCCTTTTTTATATGTTCTATTATTTTACTGAATATTTTTCTTTGTTCTAATCTTCTAATATCACCTAATTCTTCTTGCTTGCTTAATGCAGTAAATGGTGTATCTAAGTGCAAATCTGCTATGTGTATAAATTTCATTCTTTTATCCCTCTCTCTATTTATGCATTTTTTGATAATTATATATTAATTATATTTCAAATTCGCCAAATCCCGTCGGAGCTTATATATTTATTACAAACTAAAAAATTTTATTCTTAAATTATTTTTATAATTTTCCGTTTTTTAATAAATAATTTCTAGCAATAATGCTATCTGGATGCATTGCTGCTTTTTTTTCTATTTGAAGCATTATTTTTTTATCTATTATATATAATACTGCTTTATCTAAACTTTCTTCTAATAAACTGTTTAAATATTCTATATCTGGAAATCCTCTTTCTATACTTGTTCTATCTGCAATAAATAATATTTTATCTAATAAACTCATATTTGTTATTCCTGTTGTATGTGCTCTTATTGCTTGTCCCATCTCTTCTGTAAATCCAAACTCTTTTATTGCAATATCTGCTCCTATTTTTGAATGTAATAAAGTAGGATTTTCTCGTTCTATTTCATCTATTTCTATATTATTTTCTTCTACATATTTTAATTTTTCTTCATTTGTTATTTCTTTTGCTATATCATGTGCTATTCCTACTTTAGCTGCAATTTCAACATTTACATTGAATTTTTTTGCAAGTTCTATACATCTGTTCATTACACATTCACTATGATGAAATCTTTTTTCTGATAATCTTGTTTTTACAATTTCTTTTATTTTTTCCAATTCCATTTTTTAAATCATTCCTTGTAATATATTTAGGTTTTTAAGGCTACCTATGAACCTTTATATAAATTAAATAATAATTATAATTCCAAGCATACATACTTTTGGAAATTTAATTATTTAGGAGTACATAAAAATTTAAGTATTAACTTGAAAATCATACTTTATTTAAATGTACTCTTTGTATATAATTATAATGCTAGTTCTATTAATTTATCTAGTAAATCCGAATAACTTAAACCAGTTTTTTCCCATAATTTTGGATACATACTTATATCAGTAAATCCTGGCAATGTATTTATTTCATTTATGTATATCTTATCTTGTTTTTCATCTACAAAGAAATCTACTCTTGCTAATCCTTTACAATCTGTTGCTTTATATGCTCTTTTTGCTATATTTCTTATTTTATTAGATAATTCTTCTGAAATTTCTGCTGGCATTATTGTTTTTGATTCTTTGTTATTATATTTAGCATTATAGCTATAAAATTTATCTGCTGGAATTATCTCTCCTAGTACTGAAGTTTCCACTTCTTCGTTTCCTAATACAGCACATTCTATCTCTCTTCCATTTATATTTTCTTCTATCAATATTTTATTATCAAACACACTTGCATGTTCTATAAATTCTTTTAATTCTTCTGCATTATTTGCTTTATTTATTCCAACTGATGACCCAGAATTTGATGGTTTTACAAACATTGGAAATTCTAATTTTTCAATTATTTTCTGAATAACCTCAAATATATTATATTTTTCTTCTGAAAAATCTTTTTCTACATACATATAGTCATCATTATTTTTTCTAATATATACATATTCTGCTTGCAAAATATTTGCTTTTTCAAATATAATTTTTGTATATACTTTATCCATACATATACTAGAACCTAATATTTTACAACCTACATATGGAATATTGAATAATTCTAACATTCCTTGTAAGCTTCCATCTTCTCCACCTAATCCATGTAATACAGGAAATACTACATCCAAATTTTTTAAAGTTTCACATATATTTTCTATTTTTTCTGTACTTTTTATTTCTTCACCAATTACTATTTTTGAATCTATTGCTTTACAATTAAACCATTCTCCTTTTTTACTTATAAATATAGGATAGATATCATATTTTTCTTTATTTAAATTTCTTATAACTGATGTTCCTGAAATAACTGAAACGTCATGTTCTGCTGAAATCCCACCAAAAATAACTCCTAATTTTATCTTCGCCATTTTAAATATTCACATTCCCTTCTCATAAATTTATGTTTATTTGAAAAAGAATTATTTTTAATATTACTCTTATAATAAATTTTTAAATATAAAGAAACTTTTTTTACAATAAAATTATTCTGCTTTTTCAAATTTTTTCTCTTGTAACCATTTTGATATTTGATTAAATTTCATTCTATTAGATGCTTTTAGTAAAATGCAATCCCCTTTTTTTACTATCTTCTGCATTTTTCTTATGCACTCTTCATTTGTATCTACACTATACACTTCCTTTACTCCTAGTATTTTTGCTTCATCTGCAATATATTTTGCAAATTTACCCACTGTAAATAATATATTAATTTTATTTTTTGAAATTTCTCTACCAACTTTTCTATGTAATTCTTCTGAAAATTCTCCTAATTCTAACATATCTCCTAATACTGCAACTTTCCTTTTTGCACTTATTTTAGATAATACCTCAATACTTGCTTTCATAGAATCATAACTTGCATTATAAAAATCATTTATTATTTTTATATTATTTACTTCTTGTATTTCATTTCTTTTTCCAGTATTTTCGAATTTCTTTATACCTTCTATTATTTTATCTATTTCAATATTTAATTCCATGCCTACTGCAATACTGCACAAACTATTATATATAAAATGTTCCCCTGCTACTGGCACTTCTATTTTATATTTTTTATTATTTATGTTTATTTTATATTCTGAACTCATTTCATCTACAATTATTTCTTCTGCCACATAATTGCTTTTATTATTAATTCCATAAGTTATTTTTTTGTATTTTTCTGAATTATATGTATTTAATAAATCGTTATCATTATTTAAAATAATTGTTCCTTCCTCATTTAGCCCTTCTAATATTTCTAATTTTGCTTTTAATATATTTTCTCTTGAACCTAAATTTCCTATATGTGCTGTTCCTATATTTGTAATTACTGCTATTGTAGGTTTTGCAATATTTGTTAATATGCTTATCTCTCCAAAATGATTCATTCCCATTTCCACAACTGCTGCTTCTACATTTTCATCCCAACTTAATATCGTTAAAGGTACCCCTATATGATTATTGTAGTTTCCTTGAGTTTTTGCAACAATATATTTTTGTGATAATACACTTGCAATCATATCTTTTGTACTTGTTTTTCCTACGCTTCCTGTAACTGCAACAACTGGAATATTAAATAAAGTCCTTTTATATTTTGCAATTTTTTGAATTGTATCTATTATATCTTTTACCTGTATTATTAATTTATCTTTATTTTTTTCTATTATCTCTTCTGGAATATTATATTCCGTTATACATCCAATTGCTCCTTTTTCAAATGCTTCTTTTATATATTTTATTCCATCATTTGTTTCACTTTTTAAAGATATAAATAAATCTTTATTTTTTATAACTCTTGTATCACTACAAAATGTTTTTATTGTGGAAGCTCTTCCTCTTGATAATACTGTGCCTTCACATATCTCCACAATTTTATCCACAACCATATTTTTCATAATTTTTTCATCCTTATATATATATTATTAATTTAAAATTTTATTGTTCCTATTTTATAACATTTTTATCATTTTTTAAATAGTTTGTTCGTA
>CANQXC010000128.1 GCA_947627785.1 uncultured Clostridia bacterium
TCTTCTATTTCATCATATACAACTTCTGCTTCTGCTAGTTTTAGTGAAATTATACTTGACCTTTGCTGACCTTGAGATCCATATATTCCTACATTTTTATTATTTATATAAATTTCAAAATCATCTCTATGTATTCCAATTGATGTATGACCTTTTTGTATATCTAATTCTATATTTTCTTTTAATTTTTTTAAATAATTTTCTTTATTTATATTAGATTTATATTTTATTTCAATATTTTCTTTATTTTCTGTTGTTTTTAAATGAATTTCCCTTATTTTATTATTTATTTTTTCAATAAATTCTTTTCTATATTCATATATTTTTAAACCTAACTTTACTAACTGCTCGTCCCAAATTTCTATATTATTTTTTGATTTATTTTCATATTTTATTTGTTTTAAATAATTATTTCTTTGTTCTAGTGTTTTATTATATTGAGACATTAAATGTATATAAATTGGTCTTAATTGGCTAATCATAATATTTAAAAATTTTCTTCTTCTTATTGGTTCATTTCTTAATATTTCAATATCTTCTGGCGAAAATAAAACAACATTTATTTTCCCAACTATTTCACTTGTTTTTTTTATAGGAATTTCATTAATATAAAATAATTTTTTATTGGATAATTCTAAATTAATTTTTTCATTTCTATTATTTTTTACAAAATTAATTTCTACTTTTGAAAATTCTTTATTTTCTTTTATTAATTCATTATCTTTATTTGTTCTAAATGATTTTCCTAATGCACTTATAAATATAGCTTCTAAAATATTAGTTTTTCCTTGTGCATTATCTCCAAAAATAATATTTATTTTTTCATTTAAATTTATTTTTTCTAAATCATAATTTCTAAAGTTTTCTAATTTAATTTCTTTTATGTACATTTTTTTTCCTTTATATATTAATTATTAAAAATTAATTTTATAAAAAATATTATTATAAAAATATTTTTACTAATAAATAATAAATATTATATTTTCTTATATATGTAATTTTTTATTTTAATCTTACCGGTAATATCATATATATATATTCATTTTCTAATTTTTCTATTGGTTTTATTATACAAGGAGAAATATTACTTCCAAATTCTATGTATATTTCTTCATCTTCTATTGCTTTTAATGCATCTAAGAAATATTTTGGATTTACACCTATTTCTAAATTTTGACCTTCTGTTTCCAAATACATTTCTTCTTTTGCATCTCCTGTTTGATTTGTACAAGATAAAGTTACTTTTCCTATATCAATATTTATTTTAACAGGATATTTTTTTTCTTTTTCTATACTAGATGATGAAATTAAACTTACTCTTTCTAAACATCCTTGTAATAAATTTTTATTTACTCTTATTCTTGTTTCCCAATTTTCAGGAATCACACTTTCATAATTTAAGAATTCTCCATCTAATAATCTAGTAACAATTTTGCAATTTTCCATTTCGAAAATACCTTGATTTTTAGCAATTCCTATTCTTATACTTTCAAATGAATCTGTTAATATTTTATTTACTTCATTTAATGTTTTTCCAGGAATAACTGCTTTAAAATTTTCTGTTTCTTTTATTAATGCTTTACTTACCCAACCCATTCTAAAACCATCAATTGCTACTATATTTAATTTATTATTTTTTGTTTCAAATAAGCAACCTGTAAATATTGGTCTATTTTCTTCATTACTTACTGCAAAAATAGTTTTCTTTATCATATTTCTTAATACAATTTGTTCTGTTTCTAAAGAATTTTCTACATCTATTTTAGGTAGTTCTGGAAATTCTTCAGGATTCATAGTTGATAACTTATATAGAGAACCTTCACATTCAATAACTAACAATTTATTTTCAGTAACTGTTAGTTTTATTTCAGAATCTGGTAATCTTCTTATTATTTCACTAAACATTGTTGCGTTTACAACTGTGTTTCCTTCTTCTTCTATCTCTGCTTCTATAATGTATTCTATTCCTAATTCTAAATCATAAGTTGTTAATTTTAGTTCATTATTATTAGTTTGAATATAAATACCTTCTAATATAGGCATTGTTGTTCTTGTAGGTACTCCTCTTACTACAGCATTAATAGCTTTTAAAAGTTTATCTTTTTCACAAATAATTTTCATAAAATTTAAGTCCTTTCTTTTTGAAAAAATTTCTTTCATAGCTCTTTCGTTTTTTATATATAAATAAATATATTTAGTAATAGTATTAGTAGGACCTGTGGATAATGTGGATAACTATGTGTATAACTTGTATCCCTAAGAAAATTTTATGTGGATATTTATGTGGATAAAAATTTAATTTATTAACAATATTATTTTTTTTATGTGGATTTAACATTTATTAACAAATTTTCCACAAGTTATTCACATGTTATTATGGATAACCTTTTTATCATTTCCGTAAGTAAAGAAAGAAATTATTCTAACAAAAATATGTTTAACAAACAATTTATTGCAAAAAGTTAATTTTTTATTTAAATTATGCTTGTTTGTTGTTTAGAACAATTTTTTTCACACTTTCCACAATTAATTTTGTATTTGAATCCTCTTTTATATCTTTTTCTATTTTTTTGAAAGCATGCATTACAGTTGTGTGATCTCTCTTACCAAAAGCTTCTCCAACCTTAGGGAAAGACTCATTTGTAAGAATTCTACAAAGATACATTCCAATTTGCCTTGGGAAAGTTATGTTACTTGATCTTTGTGAACTTTTTAAATCTTTCATAGTTATATCAAAATAACTACATATAACATCTTGTATATATTCTATTGAAATTACTGAAGAATTTTGCCTTATAATATCGTTTATAGCTTTTTCAGCCATTTCAAAAGTTATAGGTGTATGTGTCAAAGATGCTTGTGCAACAATTTTGTTAAAAACACCTTCTAATTCTC
>CANQXC010000129.1 GCA_947627785.1 uncultured Clostridia bacterium
CTTTGGTGTTAAAAATTTTGTATTTGTATTTATAAAAATATTATAATTTTTGTCATATTGTATTTTTCCTATGATTTTAAAATCAGAAAACATAATATCTAAAATTTCTCTTTTTATTGATGTAATTGTGTGTTTATTATATACAATTTTTATGTTGTCTTTTCGATTATTTGTCACTCTCATCAATTTTAATAAAATTTCTTTTGTATCTTTTATCCCTAGCAGATTTGCTTCTACTAATAATATAATTTCATTGGATTTTATGATAAGTCTTTCATTTTCTTCTATATCTTCTATATCCATAAAAATATAATCATATTTAATTTTTGTTTTTGAAATCTGTTCATCAAATTCTTCATAATAATTTTTATCTTTTATTTTCTTTGAGACAAACATTACATCTATATTATTATTCCATCTAATAATATTTTCTTTCTCAAATTTTTTCTTTCCAATTAAAACTTGTATATCATTTTTTTCATTGTTACAATTTATTATCAAAATTTTTTTATCTTTTATTATTAAGCTTAAAATTAATATGAAAATAGTTTTCCCAACTTTTTGTGTTCCGATTATAGATATTATTTTTTTATTTTTAATTTTATTTTCTTTATTTTTTATATTTAATCTTTCTTTTATCTTTATTATTTTATTTTCTATTTTAATTTTATTAATTATTTTTTTTTTATTTTCTTTTAATGTTATTTTTTCTGATTCTTCTATCTTATTATTTGTTTTATTTTTATTTTCTAATTCATTTATTTTTAATATAATTTCTTCTATGGTTGTTTTATTATTATAATAAATATATTTAATTCCCTTGGATATTATAAATTCACTTAAATTTTTATTTTCTTTTTCTAAAATTATAATTATTTCTAAATTAGGATTTTTATATTTTATTATATTTATAAATTCATATATATCTAATTCACCTGGTAATATACTACTTAAAATCAATAAATTAATTTTATTATTTTGTTCTAATATTTCTATAACTGCCTCTTTATATTGTATATCTGGCCCTATTATATTTAAATTTGTTTTTTCTTTTATTTTATTCGAATTTTCTTCATTTCCTAATGCTGTTATAATGTTCATTTTTTCTTTTATGATATATTTAATAAATTAAATAACCATAAACTCCTTTCTTCATTTATTTTTACAATAATATTTTTATATATTTTTTTATTATATTTTTAATTTTATTATTTAAAATTTATATTTAATTATTTTAATTTATTATAAATTAATTTATATTTTTATAATTAATAAATTTATTATTAATTATTTAAAATTTTTAATTTATAATATTTTTTTCAAAATCTGCACTTTCAATTTTTGTTAGTATATGTTCATCACCTGCAAATATTAAACATTCTCCTCTTTTTAAAGATCTTATTTCGATTTTTTCCTTTTCTGATAATTTTGTGTATTCATTTAATATAGATATATTTTCTTCTTCCAATGAAAAAAATACTTTATTACTAGAATTATTAATTATACTTTTTCCATATATTCCATTTTCCAAACTAAATAAATCTGATATATCTTGTGTTATAGCAATACTACTACCTCCAAATTTTCTAATTGTTTTAAATATTTTATATATAAAACTTGCTACATCTTTATTTGATGTTATTCCAATTAGTCTCCACACCTCATCTAGGTATATTGCCTTTTTTATTTTTCTATCTTTTTTTATGCGATCCCAAAAGAAATCAATGAATAAATACATTGCATATTTTAAATTTTCTTCTCCCAATTCATAGATATCAGCTATTATTAAATCGTTATTTAATTCAATATTTGAATAATTATTAAAGAAATTTAATGAGCCTTTCACAAAAGGAATTAATTTTGTTTGCATCTTTTTTGTTCTCTCATCTTTCCCTAAAATATTATATAAATCTTTTAGTAAAGGCATATCCTTACTTTCTTTAAATATCGGTTTTATATTTATTTTATTTTCATCATTTTTATATAAAGTTTTGTCATCAAAGGTTATTCCTTTTTCTTTATAACATTCTATTATTTTTTCTTCTAATATTGCCTTTTCTTCTTCATCAAGTGTTCCAAATATTAAATTAAAGAATCCAATTAATCTACTTATCTTTGTTGCTAAATATCCTTTTTCATCTTCTATAGATTCTTCTCTAATATCAAAAACATTTAAATATGTTTTTGCTGATGCTCCTATTTTTATAATTGTTCCATTTAACTCTTTTGCAATATTCCCATACTCTCTATCTGGATCTATTACATATTGTTCTATTCCAAATAATTTATACCTAATTATTTGTAATTTAGTAAAAAATGATTTTCCCGAACCACTGGTTCCAAAAATACACATATTTGCATTTTTATATTTATTTTCATTATATCTATCTATAAAAACTAATGACTCATTATAGATATTTGTTCCATAAAATATTCCTTCTTCATCAAATATTGCTGATGATATAAAGGGATATGTACATAACAACCCTGTTGTTAAAATATTTCTTTTTGCTGCTGGTTTTAAATCTTCATGATTTATCATAAAAGGCATTGTTGATAAAAGCAGTTGCTCCTGTCTAAATGTTGCTCTTCTTGTTTGCATTCCTGTACTTTCTAATATTCCTTCAATTTTATTTAATAAAAATTCTAATTCTTTTTCACTACTTGAAAATATGTTTAAATAAATATACAAAAAATAAATATCTTCATTATTTACTTGAATTTCTTTTCTTATATATTTTGCATCATTATATGTAAATGCAGCTAAATCAATTTCTGTAGCATTTGTTTTTCCATCTTTTAAATCTACTCCAACATTTGCTATATGATATGTTAAATTTCTTATAGTTTTATATGAATCTTGTTTTTCATAAAATATAGAAATATTCATATTTATATTTGTTTCAATTATTTTTTTTAATATTAATTCTGTATTTTCTCTATTATAATTTACTATAATTATTCCTGAATAATATATATTATCTATTTCTATATATTTGGGATTTTTTGTACTTATATATGCCGGTGATATTTCATCTTTTTTTGTAAATATTCCTTCTATTTTTTTTATACTTTTTTTCATATTATATTTAATTCCTTTCTTGAATTTAAAAATGAATTTATTATTTTTTCCACCTCTCTTTTTGTTTCATATTGAATAACTAAATTTCCACATCGTGATAAACTTTCCTTTATTTTAAAATATTTTTCATTTAATTTTTCACAATTAATTTTTTCTATTTCTTCATTTATTTTTTTATTTTTATTTTCTGGGATTTCCTTTACTAGAATATAAAAATTTTTAGATGATGATTTTCGTTTTTGATTTAATTCTTGAATAAATTTAATATACTGTTTAGAAATACTTTGTATGTTTTCTTTTTGTTTTAAACTGTTATTTTCGATTTTCGAAATGTGTTTCGTTAAATCTTCTTTATTACTTTGAATTAAAATTTGAATATCAAAATTACAAGTTTTTAAAAATATTTTATATGAATTTAATATAGTTTCTTTTTCTAAATTAGATTTTAGATTAAAATTAATTGGAGATATTTTTAGAATTTTTACAAAAGAATTATTTTTTAATTTTATTATACCGTTTTCCAGGACTTTCTCAAATGGTAGCCATTCTTGAACTGTTTTAATTTTTTTTATCAATTTTTACTCCTTTCAAATCAAAATTATTTTTTATAAAAATAATTTTTCTTTTAAATATTATATAAATTTTTTCACTTTAAAATTTTTTTGGATTTTTTAGAATAAACTTTTAGATTTTAAAATTATTAGATCTTATTTTTTGAAATTTAAAAATTTTTTGAATTTGTTACATTTATATCATACTTTTTTTTATTTTGCAATATGTTTTTTTAAAATTTTTTAATTTCTTAAGTTTTAAAATAAATTTCCTACTAATAACAAATATATAACTAAATTATCATATTTTTATAACACAAACTTAAATTGAATTATTTATAATTTTTTAATTTTAATTAACTTTTATTACATTTTAATAATTGCATTTTAAAAATTTCTAAAATTTACCTGAATATATTTTTTGTTTTTTACCATAATAATAGCATAAGGTTTTTATTAATTGAACTAAGAGCTATATAGGGTCTCTTAAGGTTTTATATGGTTCGAGCTAAGATGCTTTATAGCTATTTTATTGGTTATACTGTGTCGGAGCTGAAAGTTATAATATTTATGTGTAAGCTATATTTTGTTTTTTCTTTGTTTATATAGTTGAAATGTAGATATTATAGCCTAGTTAAGACTATATTAATATCTAAATTTTTTATCTACCTTTAGGGATTGCTTTTATTCCCTCTGGGAGGAATGTGGTCTCTTTTGATGTTCTTGTAGTCGAGCGAATGATTAAAATGAGTGGCTGATTGTTTGCTTATATAGTAATATATATCAGATGAAAAAGTTATTTGTTTTAGTTTTAGCTGAAGATTAATATGAGCTTTGTCGATAATAGCTCGGGGTAATTCCGAGCTATTAGATTATTACTGTAAAAATAATTTTTCTAAGTA